>CAZIXL010000008.1:14621-16434 GCA_964542885.1 uncultured bacterium | reverse complement strand
ACTCGCTGCGGCTGTCGTTCTCGCTCGTCGACGGCGCGCCGGCGACGCTCGAGGTGCTGGACGTGCAGGGCCGCTCGTGCGCGCGCACCGACGTGGGTGCGCTGGGTGCCGGCGAACACGTGCTGGCGCTCTCGCCCGAACGACCGCTGGCGCCGGGGCTCTACTTCGCGCGGCTGGTGACGACGCGCGGCGTGCGGCTCGCGAGGTTCGGCGTCGTGAAGTAGTGCCAGGGAAGGGGCGCGCCGCCTCGCGCCGCGCCCCACTTCGCGATTGACCGCGCGAAAGGCGCGGGTGTATCGCTCCGGCCGCGCAAGCCTCCCGCCGGCGCCGCGTGCCCGGGCCGGATCGCGCGCCCCCCGAGACGCCCACCATCCCCCCGCCCCGGAGGACCCATGCCGCGCCTGCCCCGCCTCGTCCCGTTCCTGCTCCCGTTCGCCAGCCTCGCCGCGCTGCTCGCGGTTCCGCGCGCCGCGAAGACCGTTCCGCTCTACGCCGCGCGCACGGGCCTCATGTGCCAGTCGTGCCACTTCGACCCGAACGGCGGCGGGCCGCGCAACGAGTTCGGCTTCGCCTTCGCGAAGAACCGCCACTCGCTGGTGCCCGAGACCGACGGGCCGTGGGCGGACCTCGCCTTGCGCAACCGCGTGAGCGACGACTTTCCGCTCTACTTCGGCGTGAACCAGCGCTTCATGCTGCTCGCGAACCAGCAGGTCGAGACGAGCGGCGTGGACCACGTGGGCTTCTGGAACATGGAGAACGCGATCTACACGGTGTTCCAGCCGCATCCGCGCCTGACGCTCGTCTACAACGCGGAGCCGGTCTCGGGGCTGGCGACGTTCCAGTCACGCGACGCGTTCGCGATGATCGGGCTGGGGGCCGAGCACTACCTGAAGGCGGGCCAGTTCCGCGTGCCGTTCGGCCTGCGGATGGCCGACCACACGACGGCGACGCGCAACTCGTTCCTCGACTACCAGACCGGCGAGCGCTTCCTGCCGTACGACCCGCGCACGGTGGACCGCGGCGTCGAACTGGGCGGCTCGCACGGCAGCTTCTTCGGCCGCGCGTCGCTCACGAACGGCAGCTTCTCGACGACCAACAGCCCGCCGACGACGAACCGCCACCCGCAGGCGGTGGCGGCGAAGCTGGGCTACAACGTGCCGTCCTACCAGGGCGCGATCTCGCTGTACGACGACTGGGCGCCGACGGGCACGGGCGCGAGCAAGCGCGCGACCCGCTGGGGCTACTACGCCCTCACGCACCACGGGCCGTTCGCGCTGATCGGCGAGATCGCGGCGGGGACGGACCAGGCGTGGGCGGCGGGGGCGGTGACGCGCAAGAACGTGATGGCGGGCTTCGTCGAGGCGGACTGGGCGCCGCGGCGCGAATACAACATGCGGTTCCGCTGGGACCACCTCGAGCTGAACCGTTCGACGGACGCCACGATCGCGGCCCTGAACCGCTGGAACCGCTACGCGCTCGAGGGCGAGTGGGTGCCGGTGCCGTTCGCGGAGCTGCGCTGGACGGTGCGCCTGATCGACCCGGTCGCCGACCGCACGCCGCTCGGGGCCGAGATCAAGGACGAGAAGCAGGCTTACCTGCAGCTGCACGTTTCGTACTAGCTCGGGCTCGCTTCGCGCTCGCTCGCTTTGCTCGCATCGCGGAAGTTGTCGCGCTCGCTCGCCGGGCTTCGCCGGCTCGCTTTGCTGGCACTCGCGACGGCGGCCGCGGCGGGCCGGGCCGCGGCCCGGCGGACGCTCGGCTGCGGCATCCTGCCTCCGCCTCGCTAGCAACTGTGTTCGGCGACGGGCTCCAG
>CAZIXL010000008.1:0-14611 GCA_964542885.1 uncultured bacterium | reverse complement strand
GATCCCTGGCTCTCGCGGCCACGCAGACTCCGCCGGCCCGCGACCCGGCCCGCCGCGGCCTCGTGTGCGGGTGCGGCCTCGATTGCTGGCTAGGCGCCGGCGCGGAGGGCAGCGAGCCGGTGGGCGACCACTCGCCGCGTGATCGGGGTGCAGTCGCTGGCGCTGATCCGGAGGGCGGCTTCGGGGACCTGGGTGAGGAAGTGGTCGTTCTGCAGGCCGAGGAGGATCGTGGTCCGTTCCCTGCTGCGCTTCCTCAGCTCCTCGAGTTGCTCGTGTGTGAGCGGGATGCGGGAGGCGATGGCGATCACCTGCGCGGTCGGGGCGGCGCCGCCCGTGGAAACTCCCGAAGTCGCGAGGTCGGCGGCGAGGGTGGGGCCGTGCTTGAACTCCGGCTCGTCCACGTGCCAGTCGCCGGTGCGCGCGGCGGGGGGCAGGGAGCCTTCGACGCGCAGCCCGCGGGCGGCGATCTCGGAGAGGCGGGTCGTCCAGTCGGGAGGCGTGAGGTTCTCGAGGGGCATGGACAGTTCGTGCTCGCCCGGGGCGGGCCTTGCGGCGTCGAAGGCGGCGAGGCGCGGGCGGCCGGCGTCGAAGGGCGTGCGGTCGATGCGGCCCTCGACGAGCGCGTCGGCGAGCTGGAAGCGCGCGCGGCGCACGTCCTCGTTCCAGTTCGCGTAGAGGAGCAGGTCGCAGCCGGCGGCCAGTGCGAGCCCGCCGGCCTCGGCGGGCGTGCGGCCGGCGGCGGCTCCCTGCATCTCGAGCGCGTCGGTCACGCACACGCCCGCGTAGCCGAGCCGGCCGCGCAGCAGGCCGGTCACGATGTCGCGCGAATAGGTGCCGGGGCGCGCGGGGTCGAGCGCGGGGAAGACGACGTGCGCGGTCATCACCGAGTCGGCGGCTGGCAGGAGCCGGCGGAACGTGGCCAGCTCGCGGGCTTCGAGCGTGGCGGCGTCGGCGTCGCACACGGGCAACGCGAGGTGGGAATCGGCACGCGTGTCGCCGTGCCCGGGAAAGTGCTTGAGGCAGCTCGCGACGTTCGCCTCGCGCAGGCCGGCGAGCACCTCGGCGATCGCGGCGCCGGCGGCAGCGGGCGTCGCGCCCCACGCGCGCGGGCCGATCACGGGGTTCTCGGGCTGGCTGTGCACGTCGGCGACGGGGGCGAAGTTCCAGTCGAAGCCGAGCGCGCGCAGGCGCCGGCCGGTCACGGCGCTCACCCACGCGATGTCGCCGGGCGCGGCGCCGCGCGCGAGCAGCGCCGCGTTGGGCGGCACGTCGACATGCGCGGCGAGCTGCGAGACCCAGCCGCCCTCCTCGTCGAGCGCGACGAACAGGCGCCGCGGGGCGGCCCGTTCGCGCAGGCGCCGCACGAGCGCGCGCAGGCCTTCGGGGGTCTCGAAGTCGCGCGCGAAGACGATGACGCCGGCGGGCGGGTAGGCCGCGAAATCACGCTCCCAGGCGGGCGTGAGCCCGCCGGGGGGCAGTCCGAGGACGGTGCGGCGGGCGATGGCGCGCTGGGCATCCATGGGGCCGCGCAGCGTGCGCGAGCGCCGCCGGGGTGTCAACGAAAGGCCACGTTCCGCGGAGGGGAGCGCGAAAACGCGGCGCCCGGCGACCGTTCCGGGGCGGTCGTGCAAAACGCCGGTTGGGCCGGCCGCGTCGAGCATCTACACTTCACCGACGCCCCCTCTCGCGCCGGGTCTCCCGGCCACCCACCTGGAGGTTCCGCTGAAGCTCGTCCCCACGTTGCGCCTGCTGGCCACCGTCGCCCTTCTCGCCGCGCTTCCTTCGCTCGCCGCGGCGGCCGGGCCGAAATCCACGCCACCGGCGGCCACCGGCGGATCGGGCGCCCTCACGCTGCTCTACGGTGACGACCACGTGTTTGGGATCGTGCCGCCGGCGGGCTGGACCGTGGACGACACGTCCGGGCTGGGATCCCGGATCCGCGTCGTGCTGTACCCGAAGGGGCAGAAGTGGTCGAGCGCGCAGACGGTGATGTACGTGAACCCGCTCCACCAGCAGGAGGGGCGCACGGCGACGCTCGCGCAGATGATCGATCGCGACGTGCGGTCGTTCATGCAGAAGTCCCCGAAGGGCCGGGTGACCGTGCAGAAGTCCCTGCCGACCGCGAAGGACCGGACCGCCGAGGTCCGCTATTTCGCGCCGGACGGGCGCGATCCGGTGGAGGCGGTCGCGTACGTGGCCGAAGACGGGCTCGTGATGCTCCTCGTGCTCTCGTCGCGCGATGCGGCCGGCTTCAAGCGCAGCGTGCCCGCGTTCGAATCCCTGGTCGCGGGCTACCAGTTCGTGGCCGGGAACGTGCAGACGCCGCGATGACGGACCTGCGCGTCTCGCAGAAGAGCCGGCGTTTCACCGAGAGCGTGATCCGCGAGATGACGCGGCTCGCGAACGCGCACGGCGCGGTGAACCTGTCGCAGGGGTTCCCGGACTTCCCGGCGCCCGAGGCGATCAAGCAGGAGGCGGCGCGCGCGGTGCTGGCCGACGTGAACCAGTACGCGATCACGTGGGGCGCGAAGCGCCTGCGCGACGCGCTCGTCGAAAAGCACCGCCGCTTCACGGGCCTGGCGTTCGACCCGGAGCGCGAGGTGGTCGTCTGCTGCGGCGCGACCGAGTGCATGATGGCCACGATGATGGCGCTCGTGGACCCGGGCGACGAGGTGATCGTCTTCGAGCCGTTCTACGAGAACTACGGCCCCGACGCGATCCTCTCGGGCGCGACGCCGCGCTTCGTGCGCCTGCGCGAGCCCGACTGGGCGTTCGACCCGGCGGAACTGGCGGCCGCCTTCAACGCGCGCACGCGCGCGATCGTGGTGAACACGCCGAACAACCCGACGGGCAAGGTGTTCACGCGCGCCGAGCTCGAGGCGATCGCAGCCCTGTGCCGCAAGTGGAACGTGATCGCGGTGACCGACGAGATCTACGAGCACATCGTGTTCGAGGGCGAGCACGTGTCCATGGCGTCCCTCGACGGCATGCGCGAACGCACGGTCACGATCTCGGGGCTGTCGAAGACCTGGAGCGTGACGGGCTGGCGCATCGGCTGGTGCCTCGCGCCGCCGGCGGTCACCGACGCGATCCGCAAGGTTCACGACTTCCTCACCGTGGGCGCCCCCGCGCCGCTGCAGGAGGCCGCCGCCGTCGCGCTCGCGATGCCGGATGAGTACTTCGCGCGGCTCGCCGAGGGCTACCGCGACAAGCGCGCGTTCCTCGTGCCCGCGCTGGCCGAGGCCGGATTCGGCGTGTTCGAGCCGAAAGGTGCGTACTACTGCATGACCGACATCTCGGGCTTCGGGTTCGACGACGACGTGACGTTCGCGCGCTTCCTCGTGACGGACGTGGGCGTCGCCGGGGTTCCCGGCTCGAGTTTCTATTCGGATCCCGCGTCCGGCCGGCAGCGTCTGCGCTTCCATTTCGCGCGCAAACGCGAGACGCTGGCCGCCGCCGTCGAACGCTTGCAGTCGCTCAGGGCCCGCGCCGCGGCGGGCCGGAACCGCTGACCCGGGGGAGTCCCCACACCATGGCATCGAAACGCTCCAGCCTCGGGCCGCTCGCCGTCGCGATGGCGCTCTCGCTCCTGCTCGGCTTCGGTCTCGCGCGCGCGCTGCAGGCCACCGACGACCTGCGCAGCAACATGGACCTGTTCGCGAACGTGCTGTACCTGGTCCAGAACAACTACGTCGACCCGCCGGACAACGAGAAGCTCATCAAGGGCGCGATCGACGGCATGCTGAAGACGCTCGATCCGCACACGCAGTTCCTGCCCGAGAAGCGCGCGCAGGCCATGGACGAGCAGTTCCACGGCGAGTACTCGGGCATCGGCGTCCAGTTCGACATCATCGACAACAAGATCGTCGTGATCTCGCCCATCGAGGGCACGCCGGCCTACCGCCTGGGCATCCGCGCCGGCGACAAGATCTTCGAGATCGACGGCCAGCCGCTCAAGAAGGGGCTGACGACCGACGACGTCTTCAAGTCGCTGCGCGGCCCCGACGGCTCGACCGTGAACGTCACGATCGAGCGCGAGGACGAGACCGAGCCGCTCCACTTCGCGATCGAGCGCGCCAAGATCCCGATCGAGAGCATTCCCTACGCGTTCATGATCCGCCCGGGCGTCGGCTACGTGCGCATCATCCGCTTCGCGCAGACGACCGGCGACGAGCTCGAGAAGGCGATCGCGAAGCTCGAGGCGCAGGGCATGAAGAGCCTGCTCATCGACCTGCGCTCGAACTCGGGCGGCCTGCTGTCGCAGGCGGTCGACGTGCTCGACCAGCTCATTCCCGACAACCAGCGGCTCGTCTACACGCGCGGGCGCATCCCGTCGGCGAACGCGGACTACTACTCGACGAACCGCCCCGGCAAGTGGACGCACGGCCCGCTCGTCGTGCTCGTGGACCACGGCAGCGCGTCGGCGAGCGAGATCGTCACGGGCGCGGTCCAGGACCTGGACCGCGGGATCGTCGCGGGGATCAACACGTTCGGCAAGGGGCTCGTGCAGAACCAGATGAACATGAGCCAGGGCAAGCTCCTGCTCACGATCGCCCGCTACTACACCCCGAGCGGCCGCGGCATCCAGCGTGACTACAACGCGTTCGACGACCAGGCGGACTACCAGGCGGACGCGTTCAAGGAGGACGTGCCGTCGGACTCCGCGCTGCACGCCCGCCCGAAGTTCAAGACCGAGGCGGGGCGCACGGTCTACGGCGGCGGCGGCATCTATCCGGACGTGGTCGTCAAGGAGCCGCCGAACCTGACGCGGCCCGAGATCGAGTTCATCACCAAGCGCGTGGGCTTCGAGTTCGTGACGCACGTCTACCTGCACGACCACGCGAAGGAGAAGTTCACGCCCGAGAGCTTCGGCCAGCAGTTCAAGCTCACGGACCCGGAGTGGAAGGCGCTGCGCGAGACGTCCGAGGCCCGCAAGGTCGTGATGAACGACTCCACGTTCACGGCCGAGAAGGACTTCATGCTGCACCAGGTGCGCGCCGAGCTGGCGAGCGCCGAGTTCGGCTCGCTCGAGCGCTACAAGATCGCCATCGAGGACGACGACCAGCTCAACACGGCACTCGGCCTGTTCCCGAAGGCCCAGCAGCTCATGGCCGAGGCGGCGCTGGCGCAGAAGAAGGGCGCCAGCTCGCGCTGAAGCCCCCCGCATCACGAACGCACGGCGCCCCGGCGGGAACTCCCGCCGGGGCGCCGTCGTTCCGGGTCCGCGCTCCGGGCCGCGACCTACCGGTACAGCAGCTTGATCCGGCCCCACGTGCCGCGCGCCGCCGGCGTGACGCCGGTGGTGAGCTGGCCGCGAATCTCGCCGCCCGGGAACAGGTTCGAGTGGATGTTGACGTAGTCGAGACCCGCCAGCAGGTCCGAGGCCTGCGCCGGCGTGACCGCGGCGGAACCGGAGTAGGTGCCCGACGTGGTGCCGGCCACCGGGTTGAGCGCGATGGTCACGGGCCCGTTGGTCCCGATGGGTGCCGTGTGGATGTGCGAGGCCGTGAGCGTGCCCAGGAGCCCGCTGTAGGTGACCGTCCACGAGATCGTCGTGCCGCCGGTGTCCAGCGTGACCGTCGCCGTGCCGGTGGCCGTCGAGGCATTCGGCGGGACCTCGGCGAGCCCGGTGAGGGTGGCGTTGAGCACGGTGATCGCCGACGCGGCGGTGGGCAGGAGCAGCAGGCAGGCGAGGAGCAGGGCGTGGCGTGGACGCATGGAGCGCCTCCTGGCGGGGGGATGGAGTCCCGAGCTGCAGGGGTCGCCGGGGCGGGGGGGGGACCGACCGGGAACAGGAGGGTGCCCGTCCCGGGCGTGCACGGTCAACGACGATCTGCCGCGTGGCGCGGGCGAACCGGGGGCTCAGGCGCCCGCGACCCCGACGGTGTGGAGGATCCACGCGTAGTCGAACGCGACGTCGCGCAGCGCGTCGTAGCGGCCGCTCGCCCCGCCGTGCCCGGCGCCCATGTTGCACTTGAAGAGCAGCGGGTTCGCATCGGTCTTCAGGGCACGCAGCTTCGCGACGTACTTGGCCGGCTCCCAGTAGCCCACCTGCGAGTCGTTCAGGCTCGTCTTCACGAGCATCGCCGGGTAGGCCTTCGCCTCGAGGTTGTCGTAGGGCGAGTAGCGTCGCATCCACGCGTACTGCTCCGCCACCTTGGGATTGCCCCACTCCTCGAACTCGCCGACCGTGAGCGGCAGCGACTCGTCGAGCATCGTGTTGATCACGTCGACGAAGGGCACCTGCGCGAGCACGCCGCGGAACAGGTCGGGCCGCAGGTTCGCGACCACGCCCATCAGCAGGCCGCCGGCGCTGCCCCCCTGCGCCACGAGCCGGTCGGGCCGCGTGCGCTGCGCGTCGACCAGCGCCTGGGCGCAGTCCACGAAGTCGGTGAAGGTCGTCATCTTCCGTTCCATGCGCCCGGCGTCGTGCCAGGTCTTGCCGAGGTCGCCACCGCCGCGCACGTGCGCGAGCGCGTAGACCACGCCGCGATCCAGCAGCGAGAAGCGGTTCGAGTTGAACGCGACGTGGCTCGGCATCCCGTACGAGCCGTAGGCGTACAGCAGGCACGGCGCCGAGCCGTCGCGCGGCGTGCCGCGGCGCTGGAGCAGCGTCACCGGCACCCGCGTGCCGTCGCGGGCCGCGATCTCGATCCGCTCGAGCGTGTAGTGCGCCGGGTCCCAGCCCCCGCGGACCTCGGTGCGCTTGAGCAGGCGCGGCTCGAGCGTGCGCAGGTCCAGGTCGTGGACGGACGGCGGCGTGAGGAACGACTGGTAGGCGTACCGGAACGTCCGCGTGTCGAACTCCTCGTTCGCGGCGGGGCCGACGGTGTAGGCGGCCTCGGCGAACGCCATGCGCTCTGCCTTCCCGGTCTCGGGGTCGAGCACCGCGAGGTGCGGCAGTGCACGCTCGCGCTCGGCCAGCACGACGCGCTCGCGAAAGCAGTGCACGCCGGTCACCATCACGCCCGGGCGGTGCGAGACGACCTCGGTCCAGTGCTCCGGGCCGGGCGCGGACACGGGCGCGGTGACGACGCGGAAGTCGCGGCCCGTGTCGTTCACGCGGATCCAGAAGGCGTCGCCGCGGTGGTCCACGTCGTATTCGACGTCCTGGCGCCGCGGCGCGATCACCTTCCAGGCGCCGTCGGGGGTGTCGGCGCGCAGCACGAGCACCTCGCTGGTCGTGTGGCTCGCGCGCACCTGCAGCAGCCATTCGCCGCTGCGCGTGAGGCCGACGTGCACCTCGAAGCGCTCGTCCGGCTCGGCCCAGACGCGCTCGGCCGGGCCGTCGAGGCGCTGCCGCCACAGCGTGTCGCTGCGCTTCGAAACGGGGTCCTCCTGCGTGTAGAACAGCGTCGAGCCGTCGGCGCTCCACGCCACGCTCGTCACGCGCTCGGCGAGCGCGGTGCGCGTCTCCCCGGATGCGAGGTCCTTCACGTTCAGCGTGTACTGCCGGTACCCCGTCGTGTCGGTCGTGTACGCCAGCCGGGTGGCGTCGGGGCTCGCCTCGTAGTCCCCGAGCGCGAAGAACGCGAGGCCGCCCGCCAGCGCGTTCAGGTCCAGCACGACCTGCTCGGGCGCGTCGGCGTCGCGGCGCCGGCAGTGGACCGGGTACTGCCGGCCCTCGATCGTGCGCGAGTACCAGAGCCACCCGGATCGCGGGTAGGGCACGGACAGGTCGGTCTGGCGGATGCGCCCCAGCATCTCGCTGTAGAGGGATTCCTCGAGCGCCTGCCAGCCCCGGGTCGCCGCGTCCGTCCAGGCGTTCTCGGCCTCGAGGTACGCACGCGTCCGAGGGTCGTCGCGGTCGCGCAACCACGCGTAGTCATCCGTGCGGCTCTCGCCGTGGAGGACCGTGGTCATGGGAACGCGGGGGGCGACCGGGGGCGCCAACGGGGCGATCGGCGAAGGGGATGCGTGCATGGGTCACGGAGGGGGGCGAGGGTGGACGGCCTCGGCGCGGCCCGGGGGGAACCCGCCAGCGACAGGTGTGTCTTTCCGTGCTGCGGTTATCGGCCGGGCCGAATCCGAAACCCGACCGTAATTTCGGGATCTCTCAACTGCCGGCCCGGACCGTGACCGGGTCGCCGATGCCGAGACCCAGCCGTTCGCACGCGTCGCCACCGACCTGCGCGATCTCCAGCCGGCCGCTCGAGCCGAGGATCGCGACCACCGTTCCCACGGGCGAGTCGCCGTAGGAACGCGACAGCCCCCCGAGGCTCCGGCCGGGCAGGGCGACCGCGAGCCGGCGCTCGGCGGCGGGCCCGAACGCCTCGTCGAGCGCCGCCTCGGTGAGGTTCGTGAGCGCGTTGCCGAACCGGTCGATGAAGACGACGCGGCCGGTGAGCGCCCCGCCGCGGCGCACCGGCGGGGCGAGCGGCAGCCGTACCGGATCGGTCACGCGCGGGCCGAATGCGGCGAGCGCCTCGCCGCGCGCGAGGTGCGCCGCCACGGGCGCGAACACGTCCCGCCCGTGGAAGGTCCGGCTCACCGGCTGGCGGAACCACCGCGCCTCGGTGAGCGCGTGCACCTCCGCGCCCGGCGCGCCGAGCGCCCATTCGAGCAGCCCGTTGTCGGGCCCGACGAACAGCTGGTCGCGCGCGCGGACCGCGAGCGCGCGGCGCTCCGTGCCCACGCCGGGATCCACGACGGCGAGGTGCACCGTGCCGGGAGGGAAGTCCGGGCACGCCGCTTCGAGCACGAACGCGCCCCGCGAGACGTCGCCGGGGGTGAGCGTGTGGTTGAGGTCCACGATCGGGTGCCCGGGGGCGAGTTCGGCGATCACGCCGTGCACGACGCCCACGAACCAGTCCTGGGTGCCGAAGTCGGAGGTGAAGGTCACGATGGTGGGCGACATGTCCGTGCTCCGTTCGTGGGGACGAAGGACGCGCGAGGCGGGCCGCCCGCACCCTAACGCGCCGTGGCGCGCTTCGCGAGCATGGGCGCCAGCAGCGCCCACGCGCCGTCGACCGTGAGCCGCGCGAGGCAGCGCAGGTCGTCGCAGGTGTCGCGGTGGCACGGGCTGCACTCGACGCGGGCCCAGTACGAGCGGTGGCCTTCCGACTCGGGGTAGGGGAAGAACATCGCGGGCCGGTTGCGGCTCAGCAGGCCCAGCGTCGGCGCCCCGCTCGCGACCGCGGTGTGCAGCGGGCCCGTGTCGCCGCACACGAACGCCGCGCACCGCGACTGCAGGGCGACGAAGCGCGGCAGCGGCCAGCCCTCGATCGCGAACGCGCGCCCGGCCGGCAGCCCAGCCACGCACGCGCGCGCGGCGGCCTCCTCGCCGGGGCCGGCCGTGAACAGCGCGACCGCGTCGGCGAGCGCCTCGAGCGCGCGCGCCGCGAGCGCCGCGTAGCGGGCCGGGTCCCAGCGCCGCGTGGGCCAGCGCGCACCGGGATGGAAGCCCACGAGCCGCGCGCCGTCGGCCACGCCGAGCGCGCGCAGCACCGCCGCCGCCCCCGCGCGCGCGGCCTCGCCCACGTGCAGGCGCGGCGTCACGGGTGCCGCCGGCACCGGCCAGCCGAGCGCGGCGAGCGAGGCCAGGTGAAAGCCCGTGGCCGAGAGCGTGCGCGGGCGGGCGTGGCGGGTGTAGAGCGCCGAGCGCCAGCCCTTGTTCGGGTAGCCCACGCGTTCGCGCGCGCCGCTCGCCAGCGCCCATACGGCGGTGCGCGGGTTGCAGAAGCAGTCCACGAGCACGTCCGGCGCGAAGGCGCGCAGGGCGCGGACGATCGCCAGCGTCTCGAGGGCGGTCGGGCGCGCGGGGACGGCGATCACCTCGTCGACCCGCGGGTCGCCCGCGAGCAGCGGGGCGAGGCCGCGCTCGACCACGTAGGCCAGCTTCGCCGCGGGGCAGGCGGCGCGCAGGGCCTCGAGGAGCGGCAGCGTGAGGCAGACGTCCCCGAGAAAGCGGGGTCGCACGATGGCGATGCGGCGCACGGCCGCGGTGGGGACGGTGTGCTCGGTGCTCACGGGCCTCGCTCGGGCCGCGCCCCTCGGGCGTCGGCCGTGGGTGCCGATTCGCGGGAACGTCCGGCGAACTCGCGCCGGCGCCCGACGCCGGCCGGACCTGCCGCCGGCCCCGCCTCGCGACAGGCGCCGGAACGAGTTCTACAATGCGGCGCGACCGTAACCGATGCCGGCGCGGCCCCGCCATCCGGCCCGCGCCCCCGCCGGCCACCGCGAGGAGAAAGCCGTGAGCCCCGACGAGCGCCACGAACCGCACGCCCTCGAGACCAACGCGGTGCACGGCCCGCACGGCGCGCGCCCGGGCCCGGTGAGCACGCCGATCCTCCACAGCGCGACGTTCTCGTTCGAGAGCCTCGACGCGCTCACGGCGGCGCAGGACGCGGGCAAGGCCGGCGCCTTCTACCAGCGGCGCGGCCACCCGACGATCCACGCGGCCGAGGAACGCCTCGCGCAGCTCGAGGGCGCCGAGTCGGCGCTGCTCTTCCCGTCGGGCATGGCGGCGATCTCGTCGGCGTTCCTCGCACTGCTCAAGGGCGGCGACCACGTGGTGTGCGTGGACCCGTGCTACGGCGGGACGCAGGGGCTGCTGGCGTGGGGCGCGGAGCGCCTGGGCTGGAGCCACACGTTCGTCGACGCGCGCCGGCCGGAAACCTGGGAGGGCGCGTTCCGCCCGAACACGCGGCTGCTGCACCTCGAGTCGCCCATCAACCCGACGCTCGCCGTGTTCGACGTGGCGGCCGCCGCCGCGCTCGGGAAGTCGCGGGGCGTGCGCGTGACGATGGACAACACCATCGCCTCGCCCATCGGCCAGCACCCGCTCGCGCTGGGCGCCGACCTGTCGCTCTACAGCGCCACCAAGTCGATCGGCGGGCACAGCGACCTGCTGGCCGGCGCGGTGATGGGGGGCGGCGAGGCGTTCGCCGCGGTCCAGCGCGTACGCGAGCTGTTCGGGCCCGTGCCCGACCCCGGCATGGCCTGGATGATCGAGCGCAGCCTGAAGACGATGCCGCTGCGCGTGCGCGCGGCGAACGCGAACGCGCTCGAGCTGGCGACGCGCCTCGCGCGCCACCCGGCGGTTGCCGCGGTCTTCTACCCCGGCCTGCCCGCGCACCCCAACCACGCGATCGCGGCGCGGCAGATGCAGAACGGGTTCGGCCCGCTGCTCGGCTTCGAGGTGCAGGGCGGGGCCGAGGGCGCGCTGCGCGTGGTGAACCGCCTGCGCGTCGTGCGCCACGGCGCGAGCCTGGGTGCGGTGGAGTCGCTCGCCTCGCTCGCCGCGCACACCTCGCACAGGATCCTCGGCCCCGAGGGCCGCCGGCGGGCCGGCATCCCCGAGGGGCTGGTGCGGCTCTCGGCGGGCGTCGAGCACGTCGACGACCTGTGGGCCGACCTCGACCAGGCCCTGTCGTTCGCGGCCGGGGGCGCCTGAGCGGCGGCCCCGGCAGGGTCGCCGGGCCGCGGTCAGGGCCGCGTCAGGTCGTGGGCCGGGTGGCGGCCCGTTTCCCCGGGCGCGTGCTAGACTCTGCCCCGCTTTCCGTCCCCAAATCCGATTCCAGCGGAGGTCCCCGAACGTGAAGCGCTTCGCCTTCCCGCTGTTCGTCGCCGCCGGCCTGCTGGTCGCGTCCGCGGCGCTGGCCGCCGCGGCGGCGCCCGCCGAGCCCGACAGCCTCGCGCTGCTCGAGCAGGCCGTGGCCCGCGACTCGAGCAAGTTCGAAAACCTCGACCGGCTCGGCGTCATGTACCTCGACCGCGAGCGCATGTCCGAGGCCTCGAGGGTGCTCGCCCGCGCGAACAAGCTGCACCCGAAGGACGTGAAGGTGCTGGTGAACCTGGGCATCGCCGCCGACGCGATGGGGCACCCGGACCAGGCGCAGGACTGGTACGACAAGGCGCTCGCCGTCTCGCCCGAGGACTCGGTGGCCATGTGCCGCATGGCCAGCTCGAAGTACGCGCAGGGCAAGTACGCCGAGGCCATGGCGCAGCTGCGCGACCTGATCGCGAAGAAGCCGGGCTCGTACTGCGCCTACTTCACGCTCGGCGTGGCGTTCGCGGACGCGGGCCTGTACCGCGACGCGATCCGCCAGTGGCGCAAGGTCGTCGAGCTCGCGCCGACCTCGCCCGAGGCGCTGAGCGCCAAGGAATCCATCGACGTGCTGGAGAAGTTCCTGCAAGGCAAGTGACCCGCCGGCACCCGGACCCACCGCGTTCGAACCGCCGCGGCGCATCCCCGGGTGCGCCGCGGCTTCGTTCGCGCCCGGCGGCGCGATCCCGTTACCGTCCGGGAGGCTCCCGATGATCTACCTCGACCACAACGCCTCGACGCCCGTCCGCCCCGAGGTGGCCGACGCGATGCACGCGGCGCTGCGCGACCTGGGCGCGAATCCCTCGAGCACGCACCGCGAGGGCCAGCGCGTGCGCGCCGCCGTCGAGCGCGCGCGCGCGCAGGTGGCGGCGCTGGTGCGCGCGCGGCCCGAGGAGGTGGTGTTCGTCTCGGGCGGCACCGAGGGCGACCACCTGGCCGTGATCGGCGCGGCATGGTGCCGGCGCGACGCCGGGCTGCGCGTGGCCTACGCGGCGATCGAGCACCACGCGGTGCACGGCGCGGTCGACGTGCTGGCCGACATGGGCTGGCAGCACGACACGCTGCCCTGCGACGCGGACGGGCGCACGCTGCCCGGGTCGGTCGACGCGCTGCCCGCCGACACGACCGTGGTCTCGCTCATGTACGCGAACAACGAGACCGGCGTGCTGCAGCCGGTGGCCGAGATCGCGCGGCGCGCCCGCGCGCGCGGCATGCTCGTGCACTGCGACGCCGTCCAGGGCGCGGGCAAGGTGCCGCTCGACGTGGGCGCACTGGGCGTGGACTACCTCGTGATCTCGGGCCACAAGTTCGGGGGCCCGAAGGGCTCGGCCGCGCTCGTGGCGCACGGCGGCGCGCCGCTCTCGCCGCTCTTCCGCGGCAGCGGGCACGAGCGCGGCCGGCGCGGCGGCACCGAGAACGTCCCGGGCATCGTCGGCTTCGGGCTGGCCGCCGAGCTGGCGGCGGCCGACCTCGCGACCGAGGTGACGCGGATCGGCCTGCTGCGCGAGCGCCTGGAGCACGCGCTGCTGGCCGCGGTGCCGGACGCGGTCGTGCACGGCGCGCGCGTCCCGCGGCTGCCCAACACGCTCAGCGTGTCGTTCCCGGGCGCGCGGAGCGACCACCTGCTGCTGGCACTCGACGCGCGCGGCGTCGCCGCGTCGGCGGGCGCGGCGTGCGCGAGCGGCGGCGTCGAGCCCTCGCCGGTGCTGCAGGCGATGCAGGTGCCGCGCGAGCTGGCCGTGTGTGCCATGCGCTTCTCGCTCGGCCGCTCGAGCACGGCCGGGGACGTGGACGCCGCCGTGCCGAGGATCGCCGAGGCCGTGCGCGTGGCGCGCGCCGGCGCCGCCGCGGGGCAGCCCGCGTGACGAAGTCGCGCGTGCTCGTGGCGATGAGCGGCGGGGTGGACTCCGCCGTCGCCGCCGCGCTGCTCGCCGAGCAGGGACACGAGGTCACCGGCGTGACGCTGCGGCTCGCCTGCTACGGCAGCACACCGGCGAGCCCGCGCGCCTGCTGCACGCTCGACGCGATCGACGACGCGCGCCGCACGGCGATGGTCATGGGCTTCCCGCACCACGTGGTGGACGCCGAGGAGGTGTTCCGCCATCGGGTGCTGCTGCCGTTCGCGGCCGGCTACGCGGAAGGCCGCACGCCGTACCCGTGCGCGCTCTGCAACCAGCACCTCAAGTTCGGCGACCTCGTGGCGCGCATGGAGCTGGCGAACGCCGACCGGCTCGCGACCGGGCACTTCGCGCGCGTGCGCGCGGACGGCGCGGGCGGCTTCGGCCTGTGGCGCGGCGCCGACGCGGCGAAGGACCAGACCTACGCGCTCGCGCTGGTGCCCTACGCCGTGCTGCCGCGCGTGCGGTTCCCGCTCGGCGACCTGACCAAGGCCGAGGTGCGCGGGCACGCGCAGCGCCTGGGGTTGCCGGTGTGGGACAAGGTCGAGAGCCAGGACCTTTGCTTCGTCCCCGACGGCGACTACGCCGGCTACCTCGAGCACACGCTGGGCCTCGAGCGCGGCACCGCGCCGGGCGCGTTCCTCGACGGGCGCGGCGTGCGCCTCGGCACGCACCGCGGGCTCGTGCACTACACGGTCGGCCAGCGCAAGGGGCTCGGCCTCTCGGCGAGCGAGCCGCTCTACGTGCTCGCGCTCGACGCGGCCGCGAACACCGTGACCGTTGGCCCGCGCTCGGCGCTCGAGGCGCCGGGGCTCGTCACCGGGCCCGTCAACTGGCTCCTGCCCGCGCCGCCCGCCGACGGCACGCGCGCGCTCGTGCGCATCCGCTACAGCCACGCGGGCGCGATGGCGACGCTGCGGGCGGCCGCGGGCGGCGGCATCGAGGCGACCTTCGACCAGCCGCAGGCCGCGGTCACGCCCGGCCAGCTGGCCGTCTTCTACGACGGCGAGCGCTGCCTGGGCGGCGCCGCGATCATCGGCAGTCTCGGCGCCTCCGGCGCCGATCGTGGGGCTGCGGGCGCCTCCGGCGCCGATCGCGGGGCTGCGAGCGCCTCCGGCGCCGATCGCGGGGCTGCGGGCGCCTCCGGCGCCCTGGCGGGAGGGAC
>CAZIXL010000007.1:0-16787 GCA_964542885.1 uncultured bacterium | reverse complement strand
TCAGTCGCAGCGTGTCTCCGAGCGCATCGCAGACGAGCGCCTGCCGAATCGTCGTGAGCAGGGCCGCTGCGCTCGTCGCGTGCGGGGGCAGGTTCGCTCCGAAGGATCGCGCACGCAGGCTGAAGATCTCGGGGGCGCCGCCGGTCCCGGTCCGCCATCGCAGGAGCTGCTCGAACGCCGACCGCCACAAGTCGGGGCGATCGGCGACCAGCGCGTCGATGACGAGGTCGGCCCCGAGGTAGGCGTGCAGCGAATCCGCGCTTCCGTACGAGGCGAGCCCGACCGCATCCGGGTTGGTGCGGAGCCGCGAGAACAGGCGAATCATGCGCGGATCGCGGGCATCGAGTATCCCGGTCGGGAACGCTGCGGCGAGGTTGCCCCAATCCCGGGCCTCAGCCGTCCAGCACGCCGGCGGCTCCTCGAAGGCTTCGTGCGCGAGGCGACGGCGCACGGCCTCCCGGAGTTCCGAGGCGGTTCTCTCGACGCTGTCCGCGCTTTCCGCGCGATCGGCCGCGCGCAGGAGCTCCACCGCCGAACGGAGCCCGGCATGGGTCCACGCGTCGGTGCCGAACAGGTAACCGTGGACGAGCTCGTTGTCGCGCGGATTGGCGGGCGGCATGAGTCCCCGAAACTCCGGGGCGTATCGCGCGACGCCTGCACGGTCACGCTCGACTCCGCGCCGGGCCGACACGACGGCATCGAGCAGCCGCCCTGGCGTCCGGGCACTCGGGCCCCGCCCATAGGCCTCGCCCATGGCCCAGAGGGCCTCGCCGGTGCCGTCGAGTTGGCCGGGCTGGCTCAGGAAAGTGCCCGCGTCGGACTGGAACGAGAGCAGGCCGTCGGCGAGTTCTCGAGCCCGGCGAACCGCGCCCCATTGCGCGAGCGCGCTGACTTGTCGCGCGCCGTCCCGGATCCAGGTGTCGCGGTACTGGAACGGATTCCCGAGCGGCACGAGGGCCGAATCCCGGCGCTCGGTGCAACCCATGAGGACGAGCAACGCATCGTCCACGGCGCTTTCGACTCGCGAATCCCCGAGGTGGAGTCGCGCCGCTTCGCGACGCTGGTCCCGCCACGCGCGCGCCGCGGTCCGCAGGCACGACTCGTGGCGCACGCGCGCGACGGCTCCGAGGGACCGTGCGGCGTCGTTCGTTCCGGCCAGCAGGAATCGCCAGCGGACGGGGCGCCCCGGCCGCGCGTTCGCGCGAAGCGCGAGGACCGGGCCCGCGCACGTGCGCGGTCCCCGTACGGGAGGGGGCCCGGCGGCGCCCGCTCGCCACTCGAGCGAATCGGGAAAGTCCCGCTCGGCGTCGACCGGGGCAAGGTACGGCGTCGCTCGATCGAGCCGCGCGTCGAGCTCGATCGGTCCACGGGTTCCCGATGCGGGCACGACCACGAGCTCGACCGAGAGCACGAGGGCGGTCCGGCCGCGGCCAGCGACGGGCACGGGCGCCGCGCTCAGGAGCCAGCGCGACGTCCGATTGCTCGCGATCCATGCGACGTTCGGTGATCCCGCTTCCGGTCGACCGAAGCGCCCCGACGGAATCGGCAGCCCACCACAGCGACCGACGAAAGACAGCCGGTAGACGCCATTCGAGACCGACAGCGAATCCACCAGAAGAAACGCCGCGTCCGTTTCCGGGAACACGCAGGCCGCCGTGTGCGGCTGGAAGGGATCGTCGGGACCCACGAGCTGCAATGAGGAAGGAGCGGGGGCGCAACCGAGGAGCCCGGCAAGCCCGATCCCGAGCAACAGGCCTCCGACCACCGGCGCCATCGCTCGCGGTGATTCGATCGCCGAGCGCCGGAACGTGCGCGTCATCGCGGCACGGACCTGCGCAGGCGCTCCGCCCACGCGGTGATCTCCGCCGAACTCGCCCTCGTCCGCACACGGGCATCGGCGAAGTCGGCCGCCGCCCGAAGCGAGTCGCCCGCCGCCTCCCGGCACACACCGGCGAACATCGCCGCGTCCGGCCGTTCGTGCACTCGCGCGATGCTCTCGTAGAGTCGAGCGGCGCCGGCGAAATCCCCGGTTCGGATGAACGTGACCGCGAGCCGCTCCCGATCCCCCACCCAGTCCGAACTGCGCCCCGCCTGCGGATCCGGCCGCCCATCCGCGAACACCTCGCGGATGCCGGCGGTCGAGTCGAAGTGGAAGAAGAGGTCCGGCGGTCCCGTCGGAGTGGGTCGTGGGCGGTAGTAGGAGTAGAAGCCGGCCGTCAGCGTCGAGTCGTCGTACCAGACGCGAACTGCGGGACTGCGCCCGGCGATGAGCCCGACGTTGTTCGGGATGTTCCCGAAATAGAGTCGCGTGTGGTGCGGCAGCGTCGGGTGCAGCGCGAGCAGCTGCGATCGGATGACGGAGAGCATGTTTCCCGCGCGCGTCTGGTACCACTCGCTGCCCCAATCCCAGGTGCGCACGGCGGCCGAGTACCCGCGAAGCAGTCCGAGCGACAGGAGCACCGCGGCCGCGAACCGGGGGCGCGGCTCGATCCATGCGGCGAGCGCAAGCCAGCCGCCGAGCGCGCCCAGGCTGCCGTAGTAGGCATGCCACCCCACGGAAGGCTGGAAGAGGGGCAGCCAGCCGGCCACGCACCAAGCCGCCCCGAACAAGGCGATCCGGCCTCGCGGCACCCGGTCGGTGCCCCCCGGCGCGGCCGGTCGCGATCCGCGGAGCGTCCACAAGGCCGCAGTCGGCAGGAGCGGCGCCGACAGCACCGTCGCGAGCGGCCGAAACGCCTGCGGATCGAAGGGCAGTGCGAGCTTGTCCAGGTTCAGGAGCGAGAGCAGCGAATTCGTCGCCACACGCAGTGGCGGCACGGGCGATTCGACATCGGGACCCGGGACGACCGGGTGGGTGAGGCGGTGCGCCAGCGCGGGGTGAAGAGCGAACCACCCCGCGGTCACGGCGAGGAACGGCATCGCCGCACGCGCCGCATCCCCCCACGTACGCTCGCGGATCCAGCGTGCGTGCGCGAAGACCACGAGCGGCAGCATGGCGGCGGTCTCTTTGCTGAGGAGCGCGGCGGCATACACGGGAAGGGCGAACATGCCCGCGTCGCGATCGACGAGCCACAGGGCGACGCACGAGAAGAGCAGCATCCACAGGTCCTGCGTGCCCGAGATCCAGGTGAGGGGTGCGCCCCAGAGCGACAGGCTCGTCGCGCCCAGGAGCGCCACCGCCGCGATCCGGACGCCAGCGATGCGGCGTGCGAATACGAAGAACACCGCGAGCGCCGACAACCACAGGAGCAGGCTGACTGCACGAAATCCGAGTTCGTGGGGGCCGAAGAGATGCTGGAGTGCCCAGAAATGCAGCTCGCGCGACCACGGCCGGTACCAGCCGAAATCCGTGTTCGCGAACGACCAGAGCGAGCCGAAGCTCGCATGGCGGGTCTTGTCGAGGAACACGTAGTCGTCGCCGATGAAGGGCACGCGAAGGGCCGAGCCATAGGCGAGGACCGTGAACGCGACGATCGTGGCAGCGAGCATCGCCGGCCGGCCATCCTGCCGTCTCGCCTGTGCCGATCGGCTCATGCTCCGTCACGCCCCCTTGAGGCCCCATCGCAGAGGCTCTCGTCGATCGCGGCGCGGCGGGGGATCTCGCGTCGGCAGACAAGGTCCTCGCGCAGCGTAGCACGCTGCTTCCGTGAAGCGGCGCGCGAAAGCGCCGCCGATGTCGCCGGAGATGGCCGGGCAGTACCACCGGCGCGATGCGCGCGAGGAGGCGTGCCGCCGAGAGGCAGCCGCGAAATCGACGCGCCGTTCATGCGCGGAGCGGTCTGGCAAAGTCCCAGTCAGGCGATCCGCAGCCCGCGACACCGCGAGAGCGAAGGCGGCGTGCGATCGTGCGCGCGGCTATCGGAAAGGCAACCCGCGGCCAGCGAGCCGCTCGAGCTGTGCGCGAATCTCTCGCGCCTCGACTCGATCGGGTTCGGCGGCCACGGCTCGATTCGCCTCCTCGAGCGCCTCCGCGAACCGTGACTGGTCCGCCAGCAGCACCGCGAGCCAGACATGACCTTCTCCTGCGTAGAACGGGGAGCCCGTCGCCTCGCGCGCCGCCCGCTCGGCTTCCTGGCTCTTTCCGAGCCGTGCGAGGCACCGCGCCCTTCGGATCGCGCACGAAGCCAGGAAGCTGCGGCTCGCAAGCGGGCGTGCCACCGCGGCGGCCAGCTCGTAGGACTCGAGCGCCCGAAGCGTGTCACCGGACACCAGGTACCGATCCCCCGCCCGCTGGGCCCCGGCGGCGTGTCCGGGAACGATGCTCGTGGATGGTCGCATGCCGGGCTCGAACTGAACGAGGCAAGCGCACGAGTCGTCCGATCGGGAGTAGGCGTCCCAAGCCGCCCACGCCAACGAAGTGTCGGCGTACCAGGACTGGAGGGCGTGATCGCCGCCCAGCGAATACACCGTCCCCTGCGGCATGTCCCGGGCGACGACGACGCTCCCGCGAGCGAGATCCGGATAGGCATGCAGCAGCGCGAGTCGCGCGTCTCGGGAGAGATTCTGGAGCCTGACGAGATGCGCGAAATCGAAGGCCGCTCCTGTTTCGGGTGGCAGGAGGGCGACCGCGGAGGACGGAGGACTCGCGATGGCGAGCGTCGACGCCTTGACGAGGACGAGCACGATCGCGAGCGCAGGATGGGCGGAGTACGCGAGCGCGACCAGGACGATGGACACCCCGAGCGCCGGCAGCAGGAAGCGGTAGGGCGTCCAGATCGGGTAGGTCACGATCAGGCCGGCGGAGAAGATCGCCGCCCACATGCCCATCCATGCGAGCAACCGCAAGTCCTGCGGCCGCCGCACTCGTCGGCCGCGGCGCGCCCATGCCACGACTGCCGCCACGAGCACGGCGCCGTAGGCGGCGACGACCCATGACGCTCGGGCTGGCCCGAGTCCCTCGGTTCCAAGCGTGGTGACCGCGACTCGGGAGGCCAGCCATGCCAGCTTTCCCGGAAGTCCCGCCAGGACGGTGCTCGGCGAGACCGCGATCCCCGCGGGCGGCGCGACTCCGTGTTCGTGCCGGACATACGCGTATGTGGCGATCCATGCACAGGCGAGCACGCACATCGCTACGAGTGCGGCGGCGCGCTTGTGGCCGGCGGGCGGCCAGAGGAGCACCAACGCCAGTGGCAGGACGAGGACTCCCGATTCCTTGCACAGCAGTCCGACCCCGAAGGCGGCAATGGCCAGCACGAGGCGCTCGGTCGCGATCGCGTAGAAGGCGAGGAGCACGGTCGCGATGCCGCTGAGCTCGACGAAGTGACTGGGCCAGGTCAGCAGGGAGCGAAACGGTTCCGAGAGCAGCCAGAACGCCGCCCCGAGCACCGCAAGGTCCATGGGTTGGCGCTTTCTGATCGCCATGACCAGCAGCCACGAGCAGGCCGCGAGCAGTAACAGGTGCGCACCGGTCACCACCAGGGGATGCGAGAACGCGATGGGTCCGATGACGCCGTAGTAGAGCTGGTGGGGAATCGGCCGCCAGAAGCTCGACGAGCCGCCACCCGAGAAGAACCCGGCCTGGCCGCGCAGGTGGGCGACGAGAAAGTCGAAGTCGTCCGCCGTCGGTTCTCCCAGCGGCGCGCCGAGCGACTTGATCAACACCAGTGCAAGGCAGGCCGCCGGCACCAGCCACCAGGCCGTCGCAGTCCCGGTCGCCGCGATCTCGTGCGCCGGGGAGCGCGCCGATACGGCGCTTTTCCGTCTCATGAGTTCGGGAAGCTAGGCGTCCCGTCCGACTCGCGCCACCCGATCGCCCGTGCTCGGTTCACCGCTACCGATAGAGCCCCTTCAGCCGCCCCCAGCTCCTGCGTTCCACGGGCACCGGGCCGACCACGTGCACCACGCCGGCCGCGCACGTGGGGGCCAGCGAGGCGTTGTCCGAGTCGCGCATCTCGGCCAGCGCGCACGTGAGTACCGCGTCGCCTTCGATGAGCGCCTTGAACTGGACGTAGGCGACCACGCCCGGGCCCTGCGTGCTGCCGTCGAGCATCGCGGCGTCCATCCACGCGGTGTCGGCGGGCGCGACGGCGTCGGGCAGGACGTAGTCGAACCACGCGCCACCGGCGTCGGTGAACACGTTGCCGGCCGGCATCGCAAGCAGCTGCAGGCGCGCGGCCGGATAGGCGTACGCGGTCTCCAGGCCCTTCAGGTCCGGGACCGCGTCACAGACCACGCGCAGCGTGAACGTGTCGCCCACCGTCACGGTCGTGTCGGCGGGCTCGAGGCCGAGCGAGGCGGCGGCCGCGGTCCCGGCCACCGCGGTCGCGGCGAGCAGGGCGAGGAGGAAGATGCACAACCGAAGCACTCGGGACATGGAGCCCCCGCAGGAAGAAGTCATGGAAGCCGGACCACCGACGCACGGACCACGGCGCCCGGGACGGTGAAGCGGACCAGGTAGAGCCCGGGCGGGACGCGCCGGCCCGAATCGTCGCGACCGTCCCAGCGCACGCTGCGCGCGCCGGGCCCCCGCTCGCCGGTGTCGAGCGAGCGCACGCGCCGGCCCGCCGGATCGAGGATCTCGAGCCGCTGCTCGCCCGCGGCGGGTGACGAAAGATCGAACCATTGCTCGCCGCGCGAGGGATTGGCGCGCGCCACGAGCCGCGCGCCCACCGCTACGGGCGGCGGCGCATCGAGCAGCACGCCCCAGTGCACCGTCGCGTCCGAGCAGACGGCAGGATTCACGAACAGGCCTTCGTCGTAGAACTGCACTCGGCGCAGCCGCACGCTGGTCACCGCCGATGCGGAAGCCGCGCGGAAGCGCAGGTTGTAGAGCTCCGCGGGCCCGGTGAGCGCCGTGTCGGGGCACAGCAGCACGTTCGAGATCACCAGGCTGTCGCCCGCCGCCGTGAAGAAGTGCCAGGTGTTGCCGCAGACCGCCTTCATGTCGGCGCCCTGCTGCTTCGACGTCGGGCTGAGCGGCAGGAACGCGAGCACCGCGGGGTCGTACTCGACCACCGCGTCGTAGCCGTTGAACGCGCTGCCCGGCTCGGTGACGCGCAGCGAAAGCGTGAACGTGTCGCCCGGTGCCACGGTGAGGGCGCCCGGCACCAGGGCCACGCGCACGGCGGCCCCGCCACCGCGCGGGAGCGCGGCCGCGAGGAGCGCGGCGACGATGAGGATCGAGGGAAGGGTTCGCATGGAAACGAGGTTCGGGTGGGCGCCGCCGCTGCGGCGGAGGGGACCCGTGCGGGCGTCCCCTCCGCGCCGCGCGCGGCACGGGTTCACTGCATGAGGACCAGGCGGCGCGACTGCTCGACGCCGTTCGCGGCGAACCGGACGAGGTACAGGCCCGCCGGCACCGGGCGCCCGCCGTCGTCGCGGCCGTCCCACACCAGGGTCTGCTCGCCGGCCGTCTGCACGCCGTCCAGCAGCGTGCGGATGCGGCGGCCGACGAGGTCGTACACCGCCACCTTCGCCGGGCCGTCGTGCGCGATCGACAGGCGCAGGCTCGAGCGGCCGCGGAACGGGTTCGGGTAGGGCGAGCCCAGCGCGGTCGTCGCCGGGGCGTTCGGCTTCACGCCCGCGAACGAGACCGGGTGGTTCTCGCCGTCGCGCGCGGTCACGCCCGCGAGCGCGATCGCCGGGTCCCCGGCGGCCGTGCGACGGAACGTGACCTCGACGACGGTGCCCTCGCCCGAGAGGCCGGCGCCTTCGCCGAGCAGCGCGAAGTCCACCACGCCCGCCGACGGCGACAGCACCACGTTCGCGTGGGCCTGCGCGCCGAGCAGCGGACCCGCTTCGGCCGACACGAATTCGACGACGCGTGCGTCGTAGGCGAACGCCAGGCTCGCGCCCTGCACGTCGCCGGCGCCACTCATCGTCACCGGCACCGTGAACGTCTCGCCCACGGCCGAGGCCGCGATCTCGCCCAGGCCGAGCGCGTCCGAACCGGCCGCGACCGGCACCGGGCGCATCTGCGGCGCCGAGACGAGGTTGTAGTTGATGGCGAACATCATCAGGTCCTCGAACCCGATCTTGTTGTCGGTCGTCGGCCGCGCGTTGACCGAGAAGTCGGTCGTGGGGCCCACGTCGAGGTAGTTGTAGGGATCCGCCGGCGCCAGCGTGATGCAGTAGTGCGCGCCGAGCAGCGAGATGTCCGCCGTGCTCACCAGGTTGTTGCCCGCCCCCGCCGTGACGCCGTTCGAGACGTCGCCGAGGTGGTAGTTGAGCGTGCCCGTCGTCATGTTCGAGACGGCCGACACGTTGCCGCAGCCGTCCTTGGTGAACGCGACGAAGTACCAGAAGTCGCGCGTGGCGACCTCGTCGTACTGCCCCGAGGCCGTCACCGGCGTGAGCGTCCACGGTCCGGCCGGCGGGTAGGACGGGACCGCGGGCGGCGCGCCGCCGGCGTCGTCGTACTCGGGGTACTGGCCGTAGGGCGCGCGGTAGACCTCGACCACCGCCGCGTCACCGGGCGCGGTGAAGTTGAGCTGGATCTTGGTCGTGCCGTCGGCGTCGTTGCCCGTCTTCTTCTGCGTCGCCGCCAGGTTCGCGATCGCCGTCGGGCCGCCGGTGTCGATCGTGATCGACAGCGGTGCGCCGGCCGTCGCCGCCACCGCCGCGTTGTCGCAGTCGCGCAGCAGCACGGTGCCGACCGTCACGGTGCCCATGCCGTCGGGCCCGGGCGCCTTCTTCAGGTCCAGCGTGAACAGCGTGCCCGTCGCCGCGGTCGCGCCGCAGGGCGTGCCGAGGATCGCACCGTCCACCGTGTACGAGCCGCCGCCGTTCGGGACGACCTGGAACGTGGTGGTGCCCACGTCGCTCAGGTAGTTGCCCTCGACGACGCTCGAGGTGCCGCTGCACAGCACGAGGTTGCTCGACAACTGCAGCGTCACGCTGAAGCCGCGCAGGCCCTCGGACGTGGTGCGCGCGATGCTCACCGGGATCGTGATGCAGGTGTTCGCCGCGGAGATGCACGTCGGCGCCGGGCCCGGCGTCACCGCGTTGTCGCTCGCCGCCACGAAGCCGCAGCCCGGGTTCGAGTCGGCGCCGCTCACCAGCCACGGCGACCAGGCGATCGTGGCCCCGACGCCCGCCGTCACGGCGTCGCCGGTTCCGGGACCGTCGCCGGACGGGCCGTTCGCCGCGCCCCACCAGTTCGGGGAGGCGTCGTGCACCGGCCCGGCGAAGCCGTAGTAGCCGGCGGTGACGTTCGAGGTGATCGCGTTGTGATTCGCGTCCACCGCGAGCCCGGAGCCGTCGGCGAGCAGGCCGTAGTCCCAGTCGCTCACCTCGACGCCGGTCACCGCCACGCTCAGCGGGCCGCCCGCCGACCACATCTCGATGCCCTCGGAGTTCGGCTGGTCGCTGCCGGTCACGCAGCCGCCGCTGATCGTCACGCCGACCGCGGCGTTGGCCGAGAGCGGCTTCACGCGCGGCGAAAGGGCCGCGTCCTCGACCGGCGAGGCCAGCGGGTGCCCCGCACCCGGCGTGCCCGCCGCGCCTGCGACCGCGTTCGGCATGCTCGTGGAGAAGCTGTAGACGCCGTAGCCGTACGCCGGGTAGGTGCCCGCACCGACGCCCTGGACGAAGTTGGTCGAGATCGAGAGCCCCGACACGTTCGCGTCCACGTCGCCCACGTAGCAGCCCATCTGGCTGTTCGTCACGCTGCCGCCGCTGACGGTCGTCGCCGCGCCGGGGCCGTAGAGCAGCAGGCCCGAGGCCACGGCGTTGTTCGTCCCCGTGTAGCCGATGCCGGAGACCGCGTTGGCGGTCAGCGTCGCGCCGGCGCCGAACGCGACCTGGATGCCGTTCTGCGCCGTGACCGTGGTCGGGCCCTGGCCGGTGACCGTGCAGCCGTGCACGTCGGCCGTGAGACCGGTCCCGTTCATCGTGATGCCGTTCTTCTGGAAGTCCGACACCGTGCAGTTGCCGACCTCGATCGCGAAAGGCCCGCCGGTGTTGTTGTAAGCGTAGACCGCGTTGCCGTGCTGCGAGCCGTTGAACGGCGTGTCGCGCACGCGCACGACGTCGCAGTTCAGCAGCTTGCCGCCCGCGTTCCAGAACGCCACGCCCATGAAGCGATAGTTCGCCGCGCCCTGGCCGTCGCCGTCGACGGTGACGCCCGCGAGCCGGATGTCCGCCGCGTTCTCGAGCAGCACGACCGGGAAGTTGGCGGCCGAGGTCGTGAACGAAGTCGCGAGGCTGGCCGGGCTCTTCACGACCGTCGCGCCGGCGCCGGCGCCCGTGATCGCGAGGTTCTTGCCGTTCACCACGACCTGCTCGGTGTAGGTGCCGGCCGCGACCTGCACGGCGCCGCCGGCGAGCGCGTTGTCCACGCCGGCCTGCACGCTGGTGTAGGGCCCCGCGGCGCTGCCGAGCCCGCCGGGGGCCGCCGCGGCGTTCACGTAGGCGATGCCGCGGCCGTTCTCGCCACCGGCCCACTGCGCGCTGATGTAGGCGTCGTTGTTCGCCGCGCTCAGGGCGAGCAGCGGCGGGTAGTCGGCGGGCGAGGCCGAGCCGAGCAGCGCGATCTCGGCGCCCTGGTTCTCGGGCGGGCCCCACGTGTTGCCCGTGATGGCCCACTGGCCGCCCTCGATCACCCAGCCGCGCGTCCCGGACACGTGGTTGTTGCTGATCGTGCCCGAGGGGACGCCGTTCGTGCCGCTGAAGTAGCCGGGCTGGCGCAGGTGGTGGATGTCGTTGTTCGTGACGAGCAGGCCCGTGACGCCGGGCGAGACCACCATGGCGCGGCTCACGATGCCGTTCGCGCTCCACGGCGTTCCCGGGTCGGGCCCGTAGATCGCGTTGTTCTCGATCGTCACGTTGTTGGCGTAGACCCAGATGAGGTTGTGCGGGGCTCCGGGCAGGTCGGTCTTCTCGATCGACAGGTCCCGGATCGTGGCGCCCGCGCCCGCGGGCGGGATGTCGATCGCGTCGCCGACGGCGCTCGCGACCTGGAACACGGTCGAACCGGCGCCGGCGCCCTGGATCGTGAGGTTCGCGACGTTGACGGAAACCGTCGTCGTGAGCGGATAGGTGCCGGCGGCGACGAGGATCAGGTCGCCGGGTGAAGATGCGTTGATCGCCAACTGCAGGTTCCCGTAGTCGGCGGGAACGTGGATCGTGGCGGCGGACGCGGAGGCGGCCAGGACCAGGCCTGCGGCCGCGGCGAGCCAGGCGGGGAGACTGCGGCTCTTCATGGAAAGGTTCCTCTCGTTCGTATCCCGGCCGCGGAGGACGGATGTGCGGACGGAGCGATGCGTTGGGCGCCGGGGGCGCCGGGAACGCGAAACGAGCACCGAGGGAACGCCGGCCGGAACGACCGGACGGCGCGTGCCGTGCGGGACGCGCGAGCTGCGGCCCCGCATGACGCAGAGCCTCCTCTTGGGGCGGCAGCAACCGGGTTGCCACCGAATATCGCGCCGGGGGACGGCGAAACGGCCGCGCGTTGGGTTCGAGTCACGGTACCGGCGCGCGTGCGTGGGGCCACGCCGGCGGGTTCGCGACTCCGTGCGGGGGGCGCGGAGCACATCGGCTCGCGGGACGCGTGTGCTGTCGCGGTCGGGGGCCGGGGAGACGGAGGGGCCCGCAGTCGATGTCGCGCAGTATAGGCCGGTGGCCCCGCGTGTCACGCGCGAAGTGGCCTCGCGCCTCGCGCGTTCGCCAGGACTCGTCCGCGTTTGACCCGACTTCACCCGCTCCGCTACCGTCCGCGACCTCTTTCTGGCCACGGCTGCCGCGCGCTCGGGAACGCTCGAGGGCCGCGCGAGGCCGTGCGCCCCACGCTCCCCAAGGAGGTCCGCATGCGTCCCGGCAATCCCGAGGCGCTGTCGCAACCCTACGATCCCGTCCGCATCGAGCCCGCGCTCTACAGGTTCTGGGAGGAGCACGGCGTCTTCCAGCCGCGCGAGACGGGCAAGGCCCCCTTCGTCATCGCCATCCCGCCGCCCAACGTGACCGGCTCGCTGACGATGGGCCACGTGCTCGGCGAGTCGATCCGCGATTGCATCATCCGCTGGCAGCGCATGGAGGGGCGCGAGACGCTCTACGTGCCCGGCATGGACCACGCCGGCATCGCGACCCAGAACGTCGTCGAAAAGAAGCTGCGCGCCGAGAAGCGCAGCCGCCACGACCTGGGGCGCGAGGAGTTCCTCAAGGAGGTGTGGGCCTGGAAGGAGCAGTACGGCGGCCTGATCTTCCAGCAGGAGCGCCGCCTCGGCATCACGCCCGACTGGAACCGCGAGCGCTTCACCCTCGACGAGCGCTACTCGCACGCGGTGTTGCACGTCTTCAAGAAGCTCTTCGACGAGGACCTCGTCTACCGCGGGCGGTACATCGTCAACTGGTGCCCGCGCTGCCGCACCGCGCTCTCGGACGAGGAAGTGGACCACGTCGAGAAGGAAGGCAGCCTCTGGTACATCCGCTACCCGATGGCCGACGGCAACGGCTCGGTGACGGTCGCCACGACGCGCCCCGAGACCATGCTCGGCGACACGGGCGTCGCGGTGAGCCCGAAGGACCAGCGCTACGCGAAGTTCGTGGGCCGCACGGCCATCCTGCCGCTCGTGCGCCGCGAGATCCCGATCGTGGCCGACGAGATGGTGGACCCCAGGTTCGGCACGGGCGCCGTGAAGGTCACGCCCGCGCACGACCCCAACGACTTCCTCACCGGCAAGCGCCACTCGCTGCCCGAGCTGGTCGTGATGGACGAGGGCGGCGTCATGAACGAGAACGCGGGCGACTTCCGCGGGCTCGACCGTTTCGAGGCGCGCAAGCGCATCGTCGCGGCGCTGCAGGACGCCGGCTACCTCGAGAAGGTCGAGCCGCACGTGAACAGCGTCGGCCACTGCTCGCGCTGCCACACGGTCATCGAGCCCTACCTGTCGTGGCAGTGGTTCGTGAAGATGGCGCCGCTCGCCGCGCCCGCGATCGAGGCCGCGAAGAAGGGCCGGGTCAAGTTCTTCCCGTCGCGCTGGAAGAAGGTGTACCTGCACTGGCTCGAGAACATCCGCGACTGGTGCATCTCGCGGCAGCTCTGGTGGGGCCACCGCATCCCGGTGTGGTACCGCGGCACCGAGATGGTGGTGTCGCTCGCGAAGCCCGAGGGCGACGGCTGGGTGCAGGACGAGGACGTGCTCGACACCTGGTTCAGCTCGTGGCTGTGGCCGTTCGCCACGCTCGGCTGGCCGGAACAGACGCCCGACCTGGCGCGCTACTACCCGAACAGCCTCATGGTCACGGGCAGCGACATCATCTTCTTCTGGGTCGCGCGCATGATCATGGCCGGGCAGCACTTCCTGGGCGAGGTCCCGTTCCCGCACGTCTACTTCACGTCGATCGTGCGCGATGCGCAGGGCCGCAAGATGAGCAAGTCGCTCGGCAACTCGCCCGACCCGCTCGCCATGATGGAGAAGTACGGCGCGGACTCCGTGCGCTTCACCATGGTCCAGGTGCCGACCGGGCAGGACCTGCTGTTCGACGAGAAGCGGCTCGAGACGGGCAAGTTCTTCGCGAACAAGATGTGGAACGCGACCAAGCTCGTGCTCATGCGGCTCGGCGACGAGAACGTGGGCGCCGTCAAGGAGTCGCATCTCGAGCTGACGCTCGCCGACCGCTGGATCCTGTCGCGGTTCGCGAACGCGGCGAAGGACGTGACGCGCAACCTGAAGACGTACCGGTTCGCCGAGGCCGCGCAGGCCGTGTACCACTTCGCGTGGAACGAGTACTGCGACTGGTACCTGGAGATGGCCAAGCCGCGCTGGGCGCTGGCCGACAAGGGCGACGCGATGTCGCCGCAGGAGCGCGTGGACCTGAAGACCGCGCGCTGGGTGGCGTGGCGCGTGCTCGAGGGCGTCCTGCGGCTGCTCCACCCGTTCATGCCGTTCGTGACCGAGGAGCTGTGGCAGGCGATCCCGCACGACGGCGACGCGCTGGCGCTGCGCGCGTGGCCCAAGGCGCGCAAGGCGTGGTTCGACCCCGACGTCGAGCGCGAGGTGGCGTTCCTGCAGGGCATCGTCGTCGCGGTGCGCAACCTGCGGGCCGAATCGAAGATCGCCCCCGGGCGCGCGGTGCCCGTCGTGATCCGCGGCAGCGCCGAGCAGCTGGACCTGCTCGACAAGCTGCAGCTGCAGCTGCTGCCGCTCGCGCGCATCGAGTCGCTCGTGCTCGCGCGCGACGGTTCGCGGCCGAAGGTCGCCGCCTCGGCCGTCGTCGAGGGGGCCGAGGTGTTCCTGCCGCTCGAGGGCCTGATCGACCTGGCGGAGGAACGCGGGCGGCTGGCGCGCGAGGCCGAGAAGCTGCTGAACGACCTCGAGGGCGTCAAGCGCAAGCTGCGAAACCAGGACTTCCTGGCCAAGGCGCGGCCCGAGGTCGTCGAGAAGGAGAAGCAGCGCCTCGAGCAGCTCGAGGAGACGCTCGAGAAGCTCCGCAAGGCCCAGCAGAGCCTCTCGGCCGTGCAGAAGTGACCATGGCCGGGGCTCCGTGCGCACGCCGCGGGCGGGTCCCGCCGCCGCGCGCCGCGCGCCCGGCCACGCTGCTCACGCTGCTGGTCCTCGCCGCCGCGCCCGCGCACGCACGCCAGGGTCCGTACGAGAACGCGCTCGCCCCGGCGGACTCGTTCGCGATGGCCGGCCGGCCCGAACGCGGCCTGGCGTACGCGGATTCGCTGCTCCGGGTCGCCGGCGCGACGGGCAACCGGGCGCTCGAAGCGGTGGTGCGTTCGCGCCTCGCGCTCGTGCGGGTCGCCGCCGGCCGCATGGACGAGGGCCTCGCCGAGGCCGCGCGCGCGCTGCCGCTGGCGCGCGACGTGCGCGACAGCGTTTCGTGGGGGCGCGCGCTGCTCGCCGAGGGGCGCGCGCACCTGTTCCGCGAGCGGCTCGCCGAAGCCGCGCCGCCCTACCACCAGCTGCTCGCGCTCGCGCGCGCCGCGCGCGACACGATGCTCGAGGGCAACGCGCGGCTGGGCCTCGCGTACCTCGACCTGCGCGCGAACCGCGTGCGGTCGGCCGAGTCCGAGTACCGCAGGGCGATCGCGCTGCTCGAGCGCACGCGCGACGCCGGCAGCGAGACCAGCGCCCGCGTGGGGCTCGCGCGGGTGCTGCGGCAGGAGGGGCGCACCGAGGAGGCGAAGCGCTCGTACGAGCGGATCATCGAGCGCTGCCGCGCCACCGGCGACCGCTTCAACGAGGCCGACGCGTGGAACAACCTCGGCACCATCGAGGCCGCCGGGGGGGATCCCGCGAAAGCGGCCGCGCACTTCGCGCGGGCGCTGCGCCTGGGCCGTTCGCTGCGTCGGTCCGACCCGAGCATCGTCCGCAACCTGGCGGCGACGCTGGTCGAGGCCGGGCGCGTGAGCGACGCCGCCGACACGCTCGAGGCCGAGTTGGCGCGCCTGCCGGCCGACGCGAAGGTCGCCGCGTACCGCACGCGCACGCGGCTGGGCATCGTGCGCGCGCTCGAGGGCCGGGCGCTCGACGCCGAGCGGCTGCTGCGCGGGCAGTGGGCGCTGCGCGACTCGGTGCCCGTGGACGCGGCGGCCGAAGCGGGCGAGGCGCTCGTGGACTTCCTCACCCACGCGGGCCGCACGCCGGAAGCTCTCGACGTGGCGCTGAAGCTCGACGGGCTGGCCGCCGGCCGCATCGCCCGCGAGGACGAGGTCGACCGCATCGTCCAGCTCGCCGATTGCGAACGGCGCTCGGGGCGGGTCGGCGCGGCGCTCGCCCGCCTGCGGCGACTGGGCACGGGCGTGTTCGAGAGCGGGAGCTGGAAGACGGCCGTGCGCCGCGACCTCGTGCGCTCGAAGGCCTACCTCGACGCGGGCTTCCCGGACAGCGCCGTCGCCGCCATCCGCGCCGCCGGCGACGCATGGGAGGGCGCCGCCTCGGGCGTGCGCGACGCCGAGTGGTACGAGCCGATCGGCAACAGCGCCGGCCAGCTGGCGACCCAGACCGCGCGGGCGCTGCTCGACCCTCGCCGCCGCGCACCCGGGGCGCAACGCGCCCGCGAAGCGTTCGACGCCGTGCAGCGCTTCAAGTCGCGCGCGCTCGACTGGCGCTCGCGCGCGCGCGGCGCGAAACGCGAGCCGCTCGTGACCGCCGCGGCGCTCCAGCACGGCGTGCTGCGCCCGTCGGAAGTGTTCGTGGACGCCTACACGTCGACGGCCGACAGCGCGATCGTCTTCGTGGTGGACAGGGCCGAGGTCCGCGTGCACCGGATGGACGCGTTCGCCGGAACCGCCGCGCCACTCGACCGCTCGATCCGCCTCCTGGCCGCCGACGATCCCGGGGCGCGGGCGTTTCGCGAACGGGCGGCCGCGAGCCTGGCCGAGGGCCTGTTCGGCCCCTCGCTCGACCTGGTGCGCCGCAGCCGCAACGTGGTCGTCTCGCTGAGCGGCTACCTGAACGCGATTCCCGTGGCGGCGCTGCCCGTGGACCCGGGCTCCGCCGAACCGCTGGTCGTCAAGCGCACGCTCGCGACCGTGCCTTCGGCCTCGTGGCTCGCACGCCGCCGCCGCGCGGGCGTTCCGGTGGCCGATCCCGCGACCGTCGTGGTGCTGGCGCGCACGACCGACGACCGCGACCGCGCGCTCGACGGCGTGCTCGCCGAGGCGCGCTGGCTGGTCGCGCGCTACGGCGAGGCGGGCGTCGTGACCGCGGGCGAGCGGCCGCTCGCCGACGTGCTGCCGTGGCTCTCGCGCGGGGACGTGCTGCACGTCGCCTCGCACGCGCGCACCAGCCCGCGCGACGCGTGGGGCAGCGCGTTCCTGCTCGGCCGCGGCGGCGGCGAGGACGCCTGGCTCAGCGCGCGCGAGATCGTGACGCGGCCCGTGAAGGCGAAGCTGGCCGTGC
>CAZIXL010000006.1:9794-17112 GCA_964542885.1 uncultured bacterium | reverse complement strand
CCCGCTCCCGGCGGGCGCGACTGGCTGCGGACGCCCGACTGCGAGGCACGGTGGCTGCGCCTGCACGTGCCGAGGCGCCAGAACATGAGCGGCGTCTCGCTCGCGGAACTGAAGCTCGAGCCGCTGGAGTGGGGCGCGACCGAGAACGACTTCCTGCGTGCCGTCGCGACGGATGCGCCGCGCGGCGCCTGGCCGCGGGCGATGGCGGGCGAGCTGGCGTACTGGACCGTGGTCGGCCAGGACTTCGACTCGGCCGAGGGCCTGCTCGACGAGTACGGGCGGCTCGAGAGCGGCAAGGCGTCGTGGTCCGTCGAGCCGTTCCTGCGGACCGGCGGAAAGCTGTGGACGTGGGCCGACATGACCGCCACGCCGTCGCTCGTGGGCGGCCGGCTGCCCATGCCGAAGGTGGCGCTCGCCGCCGGGGACCTGCGCCTCGAGGTCGCCGCGTTCGCGACCGGCGAGCCGGGCGCCTCGTCGCTGGTCGCGCGCTACCGGGTGACGAACGCGGGGCACAAGCGCGCCACCGTCGCGCTCGACCTGGCGATCCGGCCCTGCCAGGTGAACCCGCCCTCGCAGTTCCTCAACACGACGGGCGGCTTCGCGCCCGTGCGCACGCTGTCGATGGACTCCGCGCTCGTGCGCGTCAACGGTGACACCGGCATGGAGTGCCTGGTGCCGCCGGCTGCGTTCGGGGCGACGACGTTCGCGGGGGGCGACGTCTCGGAGTGGCTCCGCCACGGTGCGCTGCCGCCCGCCCGCGCGATCGCGGACTCGAGCGCGCTCGGCTCGGGGGTCGCCGAGTGGACGCTCGCGCTCGCCCCCGGCGAGACGCGCGAGGTGGCGATCCGCATCCCGCTGCACGCCCCGCCCGAGCCGCCCGCGTTCGCCGACCCCGCGGCGGCCGCCGCATGGGTGGCGCAGGCCGGGCGCGCGGCCGAGGCCGAGGAGCGCGGCCGGCTCGAGCGCGTGACGATCGACATCCCCGCGGCACCCGAGGTCGTGAACGCGCTCGAAGCGCAGGTGGGCTGGGTGCTCGTCAACCGCGACGGACCGGCGATCCAGCCCGGTTCGCGCTCGTACGAGCGCTCGTGGATCCGCGACGGCTGCCTGACCTCGTCCGCGCTGCTGCGGATGGGCGACACGGAGGCGGTGAAGCAGTTCATCGAGTGGTTCGCGCCGTTCCAGTACGCGAACGGCAAGGTGCCGTGCTGCGCCGACCGCCGCGGCGCCGACCCGGTGCCCGAGCACGACAGCCACGGCGAACTGGTCTACCTGATCGCGCAGTACGTGCGCTACACGGGCGACCTCGACCTGGCGCGGCGCATGTGGCCGCACGTCGCGGCGGCGATCGCGTGGATCGACACCCTGCGCGCCGAGCGCACCGGCCCCGAGTGGCGCACGCCGGCGAACGCGCGCTTCTACGGGATGCTGCCGCCGTCGATCAGCCACGAGGGCTACTCGGCCAAGCCGATGCACTCGTACTGGGACGACCTGTTCGCCCTGCGCGGCTACAAGGACGCCACGTGGCTCGCGGGCGTGCTGGGGCTGCCCGAACGCGCCCGGCTCGCGGCCGAGCGCGACACGTTCGCGCGCGACCTGGTGGCGTCGTACCGCGCCACCATGCGCGACAAGGGCATCGACTGGCTGGCCGGCTGCGCGGACCTGGGCGACTTCGATCCGACCTCGACGTCGATCGCGCTCGAACCCGTCCAGGCCGAGGCGCTGCTGCCCGACTCGGCGCTGCAGCGCACGTTCGAGCGCTACTGGGAGTTCTTCGAGCGCCGCCGGACGGGGAACGAGCCGTGGGACGCGTACACGCCGTACGAGTGGCGCAACGTCGGGGCGTTCGTGCGCCTGGGCTGGCGCGACCGCGCGCAGCAGGCGCTCGCGTGGTTCATGGGCTTCCGCCGGCCGCCGGGCTTCGAGCACTGGGCCGAGGTCGTGTGGCACGACGAGCGCGCGCCGAAGTTCATCGGCGACATGCCGCACACGTGGGTGGGCACCGACTTCGCGCGCACGGCGCTCGACATGCTCGCGTACGAGCAGGAGCGCGACTCCTCGATCGTGCTCGCCGCCGGCGTCCCGGCCGCGTGGGTCGCCGACTCCGGCGTCACGGTCCGCGGGTTGCGCACGCGCTGGGGCCCGCTCGCGTACACGCTGCGCCGCGAGCCCGCGGGTCGCGGGCGGGAGCGCATCGTGCTGCGGATCGAGGACTCGGGCCTGCGCGTTCCGCCGGGCGGGCTGCAGGTGCCGCTGCCGCCGCTGCCCGCGGGCTGGGACGCGAAGGCCGTCGCGACGCGCAGCGCCCTGCCCGTGACGCTCGCGCCCGTCCTCACGGTGCGCGCGCTGCCGGCCGAGGTCGCGTGGGAGGGCGCGGCGGACAGGCCCGGGCGCTGAGCCGCGCCCGCCACTAGTCCGCCAGCACCGCCCCGTTGGAAGCGATCACGTCGCGGTAGAACGCGCCGCTCGACTTGACCGTGCGCGCGAGCGTGCCGAAGTCCACGTGCACGAGCCCGAAGCGCTGCGAGAAACCGGCGGCCCACTCGAGGTTGTCCATGAGCGACCACGCGAAGTAGCCGCGCAGGTCCACGCCCTGCGCGATCGCGGCGAGACAGCCGCGCAGGTGGTCGCGGTAGCACGCCACGCGCAGCGGATCGTCGACGCGCCCGGCCGCCGCGTGCGGCGGATCGGCGAACGCGCCGCCGTTCTCGGTCACGTAGAGCGGCAGGTCGCCGTAGCGCTCGCGCACCCAGAGCAGCGTGCGCTCGAGCCCCGCCGGGTGGTACTCCCAGCCCGTCGTCATCTGCAGCGCGCCCGCCGGCACCACGCGCTCGTCGCACACGGGCGGGCGTCCGGGTGCGTACCGCGTGAGCGCGCGCGTGTAGTAGTTGATCCCGAGGAAGTCCACCGGCCGCGAGGCGCGCGCGAGCTCGTCGTCGCTCCACGGCCGCCAGGCATCGCCGTAGACCCCGGCCAGCGCCGGCGTGTCGCGGCCCGCCAGCATCGGATCGCAGAACTGCTCGTTGAAGTACGCGTGCGCGCGCCGCGTGGCCGCGACGTCCGCGGGCGCGTCGCTCGCCGGGTCCTTGGGCTCGAGGTTTACGACCACGCCGATCCGGTGCTTCCAGCCGCCCGCGCGGTACGCGTCGACGGCGGCGCCGTGCGCGAGCAGCAGGTGCCGTGCGGCGGTCACCGCTTCGGCGGCGCTCGCGCGCCCGGGCGCGTGCACGCCGTGCAGGTAGCCGCCGTCCACGATCACCCAGGGTTCGTTGAGCGTCGCCCACATCGGCACGCGGTCCCCCAGCGCCTCGAACGCGAGCCGCGCGTAGTCGGCGAACCATTTCGGGGCGTCGGGGGAGAGCCAGCCGCCCTCGTCCTCGAGCGCGGCGGGCAGGTCCCAGTGGTAGAGCGTCGCGTTGGGCACGATGCCGCGCTCGAGCAGGCGGTCGACGAGGCGGCGGTAGAAGTCGAGGCCCTTCGGATTCACCCGGCCGCGCCCCTCCGGGAGCAGCCGGCCCCACGCGAGGCTGAAGCGATACGCGGTCAGGCCGAGTTCGCGCATCAGTTCGACGTCGGCTTCCCAGCGGCGATAGTGGTCGCACGCGACGTCGCCGGTGTCGCCGTTCACGATCCTGCCGGGCGTGTGCGCGAAGCGATGCCAGATGCTCGCGCCGGCCCCGTCCGCCAGCGGCGAGCCCTCGACCTGGTACGCCGACGTGGCTGCTCCCCACAGGAACCCTTCGGGAAAACGCTGCGGGTGCGGCACGGCGCGGACCTCCGTCGAAGCGGTTGGAAGGGGCTCGGGCGTAAACGGTTTCAGGACGGCGCGGCAGGATAGGGGCGGTGGGACGATCCCGTCCACCTCCCGGAGCATTCGAGGTCCACGCGTGAGGCTCCGGGCCCGTTCCGTCACGTCGTCCTAACGCACACCTGCCCAGCACGTTAGCAAGTCGTTCGTGGACCCTTCCGAAGGCCACCGGCCGCCCGGTCACCCGACCGGCGCAACTACTTCTTTACAAGGGCGTGGAGCGGATGTAATCGTTTTCACACGTCGCGCGGATCGGGCGGCTTCCGCGCGCGCCACCTCGACATCACCCGACCCCACACCTCGCGGAGTTCCCCCGTGGCCACCATCCGTGACGTCGCTCGAGAGGCAGGAGTGTCGATCGCGACCGTCTCGCGCGTCTTCAACCAGGCATCGCTCGTGCGCCGGGAGACCAGCGAGCACGTGCGTGGCGTCGCCGCGCGGCTCGACTACTGGCCCAACAGCGCGGCGCGCAGCCTCATCACGCAGCGCGCGAACGCCATCGGCCTGCTGCTGCCCGACCTGCACGGCGAGTTCTTCTCCGAGGTCATCCGCGGCATCGACCTCGTGGCGCGGCGCGAGAAGTTCCAGTTGCTCGTCTCGAGCTCGCACGCCAGCCCGGAGGCGCTGGTGACCGCCGTCCGCGCACTGCGCGGGCGCATCGACGGCCTGCTCGTGATGTCGCCCGACGCCGACGCGACCGAGGCCCTGCGCGAGTTCGCGACGCGCTTTCCGGTCGTGCTCCTCAATCCCGGGCCCACGTCGCTCGCCACCGCCTCGCTGTCGGTCGCGAACCGCGACGGCGCCTACGCCGCCGTTCGGCACCTGGGCGCCCTCGGCCACGCGCGGATCGCGATCGTGCGCGGGCCCGAAGGCAACGCCGACGCCGACGCCCGCCTGCGCGGCTGGCGCGAGGCGCTGCGCGACCTGGGGCACGAGCCGGCGGCCGACCTCGAGCTGCCCGGCGACTTCTCGGAGGTCTCGGGCTTCGCGGCCGCCGACCGGCTGCTGGCGATGCGCCCGCGCCCCACGGCGGTCTTCGCCGCCAACGACTACATGGCCGTCGGGCTGCTCGCGGCCGTGCGCGACGCCGGCGTGAGCGTGCCCCGCGACCTCGCGGTGTGCGGCTTCGACGACATCGCGATCGCGCGCTACCTGACCCCCGCGCTCACCACGGTCGACGTGGACGCGTGCGAGCTGGGCCAGCGCGCCATGCTGAGGCTGCTCCCGTTCGCGCGGGCGCGGCGCCCCGCGGAAGTGCAGCACGAGACCCTGGCCACCCGCGTCGTCGTGTGGGCGTCGTGCGGGGCCGGGGCGACGGAGTCCATCGATGTCCAGGCCCGGTCGCGTCGCGGCCGCGCGCCGGCGAGCCCGGTCGGTCCCGACGACGGCCGTGCGGCGGCGGGCGGTGACGGCGTTCCGGCCTGAGCGTTTCCAAACCCACCTCGTCTCACCCACATCTCGGAGGAGGTCCGGACCATGAAGAGAGGGGTACTCCTGGCGGTGCTCGTCGCCGGAGCCGTGCTGGCGACGGCGGCGCCGAGCCAGGCACAGTTCCAGCGTTACGACAGCTACTGGGCGCGCAGCACGAACGGCGCCGCGCTCACGCTCGACGGCGTGCTCGACGAGCCGCAGTGGGCGCAGGCCGAGTCCATCGTGGTGCGCTACCCGCTCGACGCCGGCATCGTGGGCAGCGGCTGGAAGGACGAAGGCGGCTTCCCGGCGACCGACAGGACCTACGCCGTGTTCCGCTTCCTCACCGTCGGCGACCAGCTCTGGATGGCCGCGACGGTGCGCGACAGCTCGATCGGCGGTTCGAACCTCTTCAACCGCTTCGACGGCATCCTGATGAACATCCGGAACCACGCGAACGGCTCGCACCCCGCCTCGCCGGGCGAGCACTTCATCTCGTGGTGGGCGAACGACACGGGTGACCCGAACCCGACGGCCGTGGACCACCTGCCGACGATGTACGGCGAGTGGCGCACGCCCGGCACGCCGCCCGACGCCACGCAGCTGCAGGCGTGGGACGCGCGCGTCACCTGGACCGGTCACGTCAACAGCGACACCACCGCGGACGGCGGCTACGTCATCGAGATGCGCAGCGACATGCCGCTCAACGGCTACGACATCACGCGGCCGCAGGGCGACGTCATCGAGTGGAACGCGTCCGTCTACGACTGCGACTGGTACTGGCCGCTGGCGAACTTCTTCCGCTTCGCGGTCAACCGGACCTGGGTGCAGGGTCCGTGGGGCAACGCCAACTGGTACGGGGCCGTCAGCATCCACGCGCGTCCCGACGTGACCGTGTCCTCCGGTCCCGCCCCGGCCTTCACGCCCGACCTGATCGTGCCGAACCTGGGCGTGCTGCCGGCGCCGACCGTCGACGGCAACATCAACGACGCGGTGTGGGCGCACGCGCCGTCGTTCCCCATCCGCTACGACGACGCGGCGGCGCGCGACGCCTACCCGTCCATCGGCCCCTGGCGCTCGGGCCAGTACGAGGCCGAGGTCAACGGCAACGGCGGGCAGGCCTTCGTCGCCGATCCCGGTGACGCGACCGTGAAGTACTTCTACAAGGGCACGACGCTGTACATGGCGTTCGACGTGAACGACCAGGTCGTGCAGAACGTGCTGGCGGAGGACCGCTGGGACGGCTTCAACGTCAGCGTCAACGACCGCGTCCTTCGCTACGCCGACAACAACCTGAAGAGCTGGGCGTGCGGCTTCCGGGTCGGCGCCGGTGGCGCGCTCACGCGCGTGTTCGACACGCCGTACCTGGTCGACACGCTGCAGGCGATGCACGTCGCGCTGCTGCTCAAGCCGGGCACGACCGTCGACACGCTGGGCGTCGACACCGACGCCGGCTACACGGCCGAGCTGTCCCTCGACCTGTCGAAGCTGGGCTACCCGGCCAACCTCGGCGACCGCACGCTGTACTTCGGCGTCACGTACTACGACGGCGACTCCTACAGCCCGATCACCGACAGCTACGGCACGCGCACGTGGTTCTTCCGCGAACGCGAGTACCAGAACGGGCCCTGCGTATCCTTCCTGGACCCGAACACGTACGTCACGACCGGCGTGGGCGACGACGTCCCGGCGCAGCTGGCGCTCTCGGGCGCGTTCCCGAACCCGTTCCGGCGCGGGACCACGGTGCGCTACTCGCTGCCCTCCGCCGCCCGCGTGAACCTCGAGGTCTTCGACCTCCAGGGACGCGTGGTCGCCGCGCGCGACATGGGCGTCCAGCAGGCCGGGCACCGCGAAGCGTCGGTGGCCTCGTTCGCGTCGCGCTCCGGCGTGTACCTCTACCGGATCACGGTGCGGGACGCCGTGAGCGGGAGGGAGCAGGGTACGCTGTCGGGCAAGATGATGGTGCTGCAATAGTCGCTTGCGGCGTCGCCGCCGGCGGCGGCGCGGGGCCCCCGCCCCCCCCCCCCCCCCGACCGGGCGCCCGCGGACCGCACGAGGGGGGGGGGCCCCCCCAGGACAGCCCGCAGGGGGGGGGGTGGC
>CAZIXL010000006.1:0-9784 GCA_964542885.1 uncultured bacterium | reverse complement strand
GCCTTTTTTTGGGGCGTCATTTGGGGGTGGGGGGGGCCGCGCGGGGGGGGGGGGGGGCCCCGGGCCCCCCCCCGCGCCGCCGACGGGGCGACCGTCGTCCGCAATAGAGGGGGCTTCCCGCCATGGAACGCAGGAAGAGGGTGGGGTGGCGGCTCGTCGCCGTGGCCGCGGTCACGCTGGCGCTCGCGAGTGCCGCCACGACCGTTCTCGCCGGCACGACCGGAAAGATCTCCGGCGTCGTCACGAACCAGAAGAAGGAGCCGTTGACGGGCGTCAACGTGATCGTCCTGGGCCAGCCGCTGGGCGGCCTCACGGACGACCAGGGCCGGTACACGATCATCAACGTGCCGGCGGGCGTCTACGACGTGAAGGCGGCGTTCATCGGCTACGCGCCGACGACCGTGCAGAAGCTCCAGGTCAACGCCGACGTCACGACCCGTCTCGACGTGGTCCTCGAAGAGCAGGCCGTGGCGGTCGAGGGCGTCGTCGTCAGCGCGAAGCGGGCGATCATCGAGACCAACCGCACCAGCAACATCGCGACCGTCGGGCGCCAGAAGCTCGAGTCGCTGCCCGTCCAGGAGCTGCAGGACATCGTCAACCTGCAGGCCGGCGTGGTCGACGGGCACTTCCGCGGGGGGCGCCTCGGCGAGGTGCAGTACCAGGTCGACGGCGTCTCGGTGAACAACGCCTACGACAACAAGTCGACCCTCAAGCTGGACCGCTCGATCCTCGAGGAGGTCCAGGTCATCAGCGGCACCTTCGACGCCGAGTACGGCCAGGCGATGAGCGGCGTCGTGAACGCCGTCCTCAAGCGCGGCGGCGACAAGTTCCACTGGGAAGCCGAGGCCTACACCGGTGGGCCGCTGTACACGCCCGCGGCGGACCGCCTCGTGGACTCGAAGCTCCGCCCGGCGTCGCAGCTCAGCTTCCAGGCGAGCGCGGACGGGCCGACCTTCCTGCCGCACACGACGTACCTCCTGAACGCCCGCCACTTCCTCGACGACAGCTGGATCCGCGGCGAGCGCCGTTTCCTGCCGACCGACACGATCTACCACGTGCCGTACACGGGCTCCTCGGCGGACAGCATCCGCCGGCTCGACCCGCACGGCGACGGCGAGTCCGTCGCGCTTGGCTACTCGCACGAGTGGTCGGGCGTCATGAAGCTCTCGAACCGCTCGATCCGGAACGTCGCGCTCGACTGGCAGGGCATCGTGAACGTGAGCGACACGCGCGCCGCGACCTGGGCCTGGCGACTGAACCCCGACGGGCTCAAGAAGCAGCACACCGTGTCGGTCGTCCAGGGCATGGACCTCACGCACACGCTGACGCCGAACCGCTTCTACACGCTCAGCGCGCGGCAGAACTACAAGGACTACTCGGACTACGTGTACGAGAGCGTGTGGGACCCGCGCTACGACGCGGCCGGCGGGCCGTTCTCCCTCAACTCCGAATACGAGGACGGCGCCATCATCGGCGGCGTCGACCTGGGCCGGTTCGTGCAGAAGACCAACGGCGTGATCCTCAAGGGCTCCTACGTCGACCAGGTCACCAAGGAGCGCCAGCTCAAGATCGGCGGCGAGTTCCAGGCGCCGCACGTGCGCTTCGGGGCCCCCGGCTACCTCTCGTTCTTCGCCGACTCGACGAACGCCGCCCAGACGATCCACCGGATCACGGACTACCAGCCCAAGTTCCCGGGGGTCGTCGAGTACCGGCCGTTCATCGGCGCCGCGTACGCCCAGGAAGAGATCGAGTGGAAGGACCTGACGCTGCGCGCCGGCGCCCGTGTCGACTACTTCGACGCGCGCGCGTCGCTGCCGAGCGACCTCGCGAACCCGGCCAACTCGATCGCCGGCGTGCCGCTGTCGCACCCCGAGCGGGTCAAGGCCAAGGTCTCGGTCTCGCCGCGCGTCGGCGTGTCGTTCCCGATCTCCGAGCAGGCGTCGCTGTTCTTCGCCTACGGGCACTTCACCCAGTTCCCGGGCATCGGCGACGTGTTCAACAACGCCGACTACAACCAGCTCGCCGACCTGCAGGCCACGAGCGCGATCGTCACGATGGGCAATCCCGACATCAAGCCGGAGCGCACGGTGCAGTACCAGTTCGGCTACAAGCAGGCGCTCAACGAGAACCTCGGGCTCGACGTGACCGCGTTCTACAAGGACATCCGCGACCTGCTCGGCACGCGGATCATCGAGACCTACAACGGCGCGCGCTACGCCCAGCTCTCGAACGTGGACTTCGGGAGCGTCGTCGGCGTCACCATCACGCTCACGCAGCGGGCGTTCGGGCCCCTCAGCTCGACGCTCGACTACACGTGGCAGTCGGCGCAGGGCAACTCGAGCGATCCGAGCGAGACGGCCGACCGCGTCGCGGCCGGCGAGGACGCCGAGCCCCGCTCGGTGCCGTTCAACTGGGACCAGCGGCACACGCTCAACCTGACGACGATCGTCGCGAAGCCGGACGACTACTCGGTCAGCGGCATCCTCCGCGTGCAGAGCGGCCAGCCCTACACGCCGTCACTGACCACCGGCTTCTCGGGCGGCCTCGAGACCAACTCGGGGCGCAAGCCGCTCTCGTGGCTGGCGGACCTGCGCGGTGAGAAGTCCGCCACGTTCCTCGGCACCCACGTGCGCTGGTTCGGCCGCGTCTTCAACCTGTTCGACACGCGCTTCTCCAACGGGTTCGTGTTCTCGAGTTCCGGGGATCCTTACTACTCGCGGTTCCCGGTCACCGACAAGGCCACGCTCGACGATCCGACGCGCTACTACGGTCCGCGCCGCATCGAGGTCGGGCTCAAGTGGAACGTGGCGAACTGATGGCTCGCCCGCTTCGTCACGAGGGACGTGACATGACGCCGAAACACCACCTGCCCGGGCCCGGCGTGGCCGTCCTGCTCGCCGCGCTCCTGCTGTTCCCGCCGGCCGGGACTCCGGCCCGCGCCGCGGACGGTTCCGTGCCGCCCGACCAGCGGGGCAGCATCTCCGCCGAGCGCATGGGCACGCACGACGCGAACAACATCCGCACGCGCTTCTGGAACTTCGGCATGGTCGGCGACTACCCGTCGAACCCCGGCAACGTGGACCTGAGCATCTTCCACTCCGCCGAGGTGCCCAAGGGCAGCGGCATGAACTACACCGACGGCATCACGCCGTTCGTGCTGACCCGCTACCACGCGGTCGGGGACTCGTCGGGCTCCTGGCGGTACGTCATGGAGACCGGCTACCGCGAGCGGCAGGCGTTCGACGCCCTCGGTCGCATGATGCGATTCGAGCCGCGGCCCGGGTACTTCCAGCCGGATCCCTACGTCAACGTGGGGCGCTCGCCCGCGATGAGCCACGACCCGCGCACCTGGCCGGAGCGCTGGCCCGACAAGATCGACGACCCGGACGATCCGGGCTGGTCCGGCAGCTGGGACGGCTACTTCGGCAAGCGCCCCGCGGCCGACCAGGAGAGCTACACGGTCATGGACGACCAGTACTACAGCATCCTGCCGTTCAACCCGGATTCGACGGACCTCACCCGCCGGGGCCTCGGCCTCAAGGTCGAGGTGCGCGGTTTCCAGTGGTCGAACCCGCAGGCCGGCAACGTGATCTTCTGGCACTACGACATCACCAACGAGGGCACGTCCGATTACAACGACGCCGTCTTCGGCATGTACATGGACTCGGGCGTCGGCGGCTCCTCGCTCTCGTGCGACGGCGTCTACGAGTCCGACGACGACAACGCGTTCTTCGACCGCTCGCTCGGGCTGAACCTGGTCTACACGTACGACGACCACGGCCACGGCGTCGACCTGAACAGCACGTGCGGCCGTACGGGCTACCTCGGCTACGCCTACCTCGAGACGCCCGGCAAGCCGCGCGACGGCATCGACAACGACGACGACGGCATCACCGACGAGAAGCGTGACGGCGGCCCCGGCCAGCTCATCGTGGGTCAGGAGGCCATCCGCGCGTGGGTCGAGGCCCACTACGACACCGTCAAGTTCATCGGCACGTACGGTCCGATCGAGAAGCGCCCGGCGTACGTCGCGGAGCGCTGGTGGACCGGCGACGAGGACATGGACTGGACCGCCGCCATCAGCGACGTGGGAGCCGACGGCGTGCCGAACACGCACGACACGGGCGAGAACGACGGCATGCCCACCGAGGGCGAGCCCAACTTCGACCGGACCGACCTGAACGAGTCCGACCAGATCGGCCTGACCGGCTTCCGCATGAACCGCATCTCGAAGGGCACGGGCAACACCGACTACCACGAGCCCGACGGCATCACGTTCGCAAACGTCGACAACAAGGACTGGCCGCGCCTGCTGTACGAGCAGTTCACCGACGGGAACGTCTCGGCGCGATTCGACTCGGCGGCGGCGGAGAACTGGAACATCGGCTTCCTGTTCGCCTCCGGGCCGTTCGATCTCGCCCCGGGGCAGCACGAGCGCTTCAGCCTCGCGCTGGCCTACGGCAGCACGCTCCCCGAGCTGCGGGCGGCCGTGCACACCGTGCAGCAGATCTACGACGCGAACTACCAGTTCGCCGTTCCGCCCACGCGCCCGACGGTCACCGCCGAGACGGGCGACGGCAAGGTGCGGCTGTCGTGGGACGACGTGGCGGAGCGCTCGCTGGACCCGGTCACGTTCGACCACGACTTCGAGGGCTACCGGATCTACCGCTCCACCGATCCGGACTTCCTCGATCCGCGCAAGGTGTACAACGGCCAGGGCACGCAGCCGGTCGGGAACGGCCAGCCCATCGCCCAGTTCGACCTCGCCGACGACAAGCTCGGCTACTCGCGACTCTCGGTGGAGGGCGTCCAGTACTGGCTCGGCACCGACAGCGGCATCACGCACACGTGGACGGACACGACGGCGACGAACGGCCAGCAGTACTACTACGCGGTCTGTGCCTACGACTACGGGTTCGACACCGGCGTCGACTCCACGTCGTTCTATCCCTCCGAGAACTCGATCCCCGTCTCACGCACACCGCGCGGGGGGCTGATCCTGCCGTCGAACGTGGTGGCGGTCCGGCCCGAACCGCCCGTCGCCGGTTGGACGTCCGCCACGACCTCGGCTGCGGAGCACGTTCGCGGGGAGGGCACGGGAACGATGACGGTGGACGTCGTCAACTCCGGAATCGTCCCCGACGGACACCTGTTCGCGCTCGGCTTCGACGCGAACCCCGACAGCGTCCGGGCCCAGACCTACTGGCTGCGGGACAGCACGGCGCACACGCTCCTGTTCGAGGAGGGCCACGACCTCTTCGGCGCCGGCACAGGACCCGTCGGCTCGGGCCTGCTGCCCGTCGTGAAGTCGGCGACCCAGGTGTTCCTCGACACCGACAGCAGCGCCTGGCAGCCGGGCAGCGCGACGGGCGTGAAGCTGGTGCCCAGCCCGCTGACGTCCGCGCCGCCCATCGATCCGAACCTGCGTCGGCGCGGTTACCCGTACGACATCCTGATCGTGTTCGACGACGTGGTGCGCGACACGTCGATCAAGGTCTCCGGCAGCGACGTGATCCTGCCGGCGAAGTTCCGCGTCCTCGCGCGCACGCCCGAGGGCGACCTGCCGATGAAGTTCACGTTCCGGGACATCGCCGTCGGCGGCGTGCGCGACGGGACACTGGGCGGGTTGAACGAGCGCATCGACGTCGTGACCTACGTGCCCGGCGACACCATTCCGCGCCCGACCTGGCGCGTGCAGTTCGACCCGACGACGCCGGGGGGCTCGGCCGTGCCTCGGCTCGGGGATGTCTACCGGATCGACATCCGGCGGCCGCTCACCAAGGACGACCTGTTCACCTTCACGTCCGGTGCCCAGCGCATCGACCCGGCGGCCGCGCGGAGCGACTGGAACCAGAAGCCGTACGTGGTCCCGAACCCGTACGTGGCCGAGGCCAGTTTCGAGCCGCAACGGTACGCCAGCTCGGGACGCGGTGACCGCCGGATCGAGTTCCGGGCGATCCCGTCCGGGGCGGTGATCCGCATCTACACCGTGCACGGCGACCTGGTGCAGACGCTGCGGCAGGACGGCTCCGTCCAGGGCTTCGTGCCGTGGAACCTGCGCACGAAGGACAACCTCGAGACCGCGCCGGGCCTGTACGTCTTCCACGTCGACGCGCCCGGGCTGGGCACCTTCGTCGGCAAGTTCGCGCTGATCAAATGAGAACGGGGGGCGCCATGAAACTGCGAATCTTCGCCGCGCTTCTCGGCCTCGCGCTCGGGGCCGGCACCGCCGGCGCGCAGACCAATACGGGTACGACGATCGGGCAGTTCCTGCTGATCGAACCCGACGCCCGCGTGGCGGGCATGGGCAACGCCGGCTGCACGCTGTACGACGGCCTGCGCGGCACGTACTACAACCCGGCCTCGATCGGCAGCGTGAACGGCCTGCAGGCCGTGTTCTCGCACAACAACTGGTTCGCCGGCATCACCCACGACTGGGCCGCAGTCGCGGTGCCCGTCGGCAGCCTGGGCGCCGTCTACGGGACCGTCACCTCGCTCAACTCGGGCGACATGGACGTGCGCACCGTGGACTTCCCGCTCGGGACCGGCGAACGATTCAGCGTCAACGATATCGCGCTGTCGATCGGCTACGGCCGGCAGGTGTCGCTGCGCTTCGCCGCCGGCGGCCAGGTGAACTGGGCGCAGGAGACGATCTGGCACACGTCGGCGTCGACGTTCTCGTTCAACTTCGGCACGCTCTACCGCACCTCCGACAACGGTGTGCGGATCGCGGCGAGCCTGTCGAACTTCGGGACGCGGGGCGCGTACAGCGGACGTGACCTGCGCTTCACCTACGACAACGTACCGGGCCAGAACGGCGACAACAGCACGCTGCCGGCGGAGCGCTTCACGGAGTCGTTCTCCGTGCCGGTGCTGTTCCGGGTCGGCATGGGGCTGCCCGTTCGCGTGGGCGGCCAGGACCGCCTGTTGCTGGCGGTCGACGCCTACCACCCGAACGACAACTCCGAGAGCGTCAGCCTGGGCGCCGAGTACTCGCTGAGGGACCTCGTCGCCGTGCGCGCCGGCTGGCAGAACCTGTTCCTGCAGGACACGGAGGTCGGTCTCACCCTGGGTGCGGGCCTCAAGGCGCGCTACCAGGACGTACAATACCGGTTCGACTACGCGTGGACGGACGAGGGGCGGCTCGGAAGCTCCCACCGCCTGACCGTCGCGATCAGCCCCTAGTTCTTCCCCCGAAAGACGCGGGGCCCGTCCGGCCCGCGGGAGCCATCGAGAAATGAAACGCGCACTCCTCGCACTCCTCGCCCTGCTCGCCTGCACGGGAACCGCGCGCGCCGCCATCGACGTCGCGGTGCTGGACTCGCTCCAGTACCGCGGCTTCCTCTATTTCTGGAACGAGGCGAATCCGGCGAACGGCCTGATCAAGGACCGCAGCACGCCCGGCTCGCCCGCGAGCATCGCCGCGAACGGCTTCGGCTTCAGCGCGATCTGCATCGCCGTGGACCACGGTTGGCTCACGCGCGACGCGGCGCGGCAGCGCGTGCTCACCACGCTGCAGACGTTCTGGAACGGCCCGCAGGGTCCGGCCCCAACGAACGTCATGGGATACAAGGGCCTCTACTACCACTTCCTCGACATGACCACGGGCAACCGCACGTGGAACTGCGAGCTGTCCACGATCGACACGGCGCTGCTCTTCGCCGGCATCGTGCTCGCGCGCGAGTACTTCTCCTCGGCGGATCCGACCGACGTGCAGATCCGGGCGCTGGCCGACTCGATCCTGTGGCGCGCCGACTGGAACTGGGCGCGCAACGGCACGAGTGGCATCGCCATGGGCTGGCTGCCCGACGGCAGCGGCTTCGGCAACTTCGGAACCTGGGCCGGCTACAGCGAGGCGAAGCTCATGTACCTGCTCGCCATCGGCTCGCCCACCCACCCGGCGCCGGCGGCGGACTGGAACTTCTGGTGCAGCTTCTACGGCTGGTCGAACCCCGGTGGCGCGGACGTCGGCTACTACGTCCCGTTCCCGCCGCTCTTCGGCCACCAGTACTCGGAGTGCTGGTACGACTTCCGGCACATCCAGGACGCGTACATGCAGTTCCGCGGCATCACGTACTTCGAGAACTCGCGGCGCGCGACGCTGTCGCAGATCGCGTACGCGCGGCTCAACGCCCGGCTCTGGGCGTTCACGGGCCTGGCCCAGTACAACCTCGGCGAGAGCGACTCGCTGTGGGGCTTCACCGCGAGCGACGACCCGCAGGCGGGCTATGCCGCGCACGGCGCGCCGAGCGGCTACGACAACGGCACGATCACGCCGACCGCGCCCATCAGCTCGCTGCCGTTCGCGCCGGACTCGGTGTGGCCCTGCATCCGCAACATGTGGAACCACAAGAACACGGTCTACGACGGCAAGATCTTCCCGCTCTACAACACCTACGGCTTCACCGACGCCTTCAATCCCGTGGCGCACCCGTGGTTCGGGTTCGACGTGCTGGGCATCGACCAGGGCCCGATCGTGATGATGATCGAGAACTGGCGGAACGGGGAGGTGTGGCGGAAGTTCATGGGCAACGCCGACGTCCAGCGCGGGCTCGCGCTCGCGGGCTTCGTGCCGTTCGCGACCGCGGTCGAAGAGCCCCCGGCCGCGCTCACGCCGGTCACTTTTTCGGTGTGGCCCAACCCGGCGTCGCAGGCGACCGCGCTGCGCTACCGCCTGCCGCACGAGGCGCACGTGCGCGCGGCCGTCTTCGACCCGCTCGGCCGGCGCGTGGCGACGCTCGCGGACGGGCGCCAGGCGGCCGGCGACCACGACCTGCTGCTGGACGCCCGCGCCCTGCCGGCCGGCGTGTATCTTTGCCGGCTCGAAGTGGACGGACAGCCACACCAGCGCAAGGTGACGCTCCTCCCGTGAGGACGTCGCGCGCGGCGACGGCCCGGGAGGGTTCGCGATGAGCCTGGAGACGACGGGAGCGCGCGAGCGCCCGGCGCCGGCGCGGAGCCTGGGCATGCGCACACCGGGCGGCCGCTTCCTTTCGAACGGCCGCTACACGGCGCTCGTGACGCGCGACGGCACCGGCTTCGCGCGCGCGGGCGGGGTCGCGCTCACGCGCTGGACGGGCGACCGTCTCGAGGACGCCTCCGGGCTCGCGATCTGGGTGCGCGACCGCGCGAGTGGCGCCGCGTTCACGCTCGGTGCGCTGCCGGCGGGCGGCAGTCCCGAGCGGTACGAGGCGGACTGGCGGCCCGGCGCGTTCTCGCTCCTGCGCGAGGAGGACGGGCTCGAGGTCCGGCTCGACGTCTGCGTGGCGACCGACGCGGACGCCGAGTTGCGACGCGTGACGCTCGCCAACCGTTCCGGCCGCCCGCGGACGCTCGACGTGACCGCGTGCGCCGACGTCGTGCTCAACACGCCGGCCGCCGACGCCGGGCACCCGGCGTTCTCGAAGCTCTTCGTGCAGACCGAGGCCGTGCCCGAAGCGAACGCGCTGCTCGCGAGCCGGCGCCCGCGCGCGAACGGCGAGCGCCACCCCGTGCTCGTCCACGCGCTGCTCGAGGACGGTCCCGCCGAGTGGGAGACCGATCGCGCCCGCTTCACCGGGCGCGTGGGGGCGGGCGAGCCGCCGCGCGCCATCGCCTCGCGCGAACCGCTCTCGGGCACGACCGACAGCGTGCTCGATCCCGTCGTCGCACTGCGCCGCGCCGTGGACCTGGCACCCGGCGAACGCGTCGAGTTCACGTTCCTGCTCGGCCTCGCGCCCGACCGCGAGGCGGCGCTCGCGCTGGCCCGGCGCTGGGCGGGCGGCCGCCGTGCGGTCGGCGTGTT
>CAZIXL010000005.1:0-17853 GCA_964542885.1 uncultured bacterium | reverse complement strand
CCCGTCCACGGCCCGGAACACCAGCACGCCGTTGTGCCCGCCGAACCCGAACGAGTTCGACAGCACCGTGCGCACGCGCGCCTCGCGCGCCCGGTCCGGCACGTAGTCCAGGTCGCACGCGGGATCGGGCCGCTCGAGGTTGATCGTCGGGTGCACCACGCCGTGCCGCAGCGCGAGCACGCACGCCACGGCCTCGATCGCCGCCGCGCCGCCGAGCAGGTGGCCGGTCATCGACTTGGTCGCCTGCACCATGAGCCGGTCCGCGTGCGCGCCGAACACCTGCCGGATCGCGCGCGTCTCGCTCGCGTCGTTGAGCGGCGTCGAGGTGCCGTGCGCGTTGACCAGCTCCACGGCCTCGGCCGGCAGGTTCGCGTCGGCGAGCGCCGCGCGCATCGCACGCACGGCCCCGCGCGCCTCCGGGTCGGGCGCCGTCAGGTGGTGCCCGTCGGCGCTGGCGCCGAAGCCCGCGAGTTCGGCCAGCGGCTCCGCGCCGCGGGCGCGCGCGTGCGCCGCGCTCTCCAGCACGACCATGCCCGCGCCCTCGGCGATCACGAACCCGTCGCGGTCGGCGCTGAACGGGCACGACGCCTTCTCGGGCGCCACGTCGCGCGTCGAGAGCGCGCGCAGCTGGCAGTAGCCGTCGACCACGAACGGCGACAGCGTGGACTCGGTCGAGCCCGCCAGCGCGACCTCGGCGCGGCCCGCGCGCACCAGGTCGAGCGCCGTGCCGAGCGCGTGCGCGCCGCTCGCGCAGGCGGTGACGATGCCCAGGTTGTGCCCGCGGCAGCCGGTCTCCATCGCCACGACGCCGGCCGCCATGTCGGGGATCACCATCGGCACCGTGAGTGGCGAGAAGCGGCCGGGGCCGTTGGCGAGGAACGCGGCGTGCTCGCGCTCGATGACCTCGAAGCCGCCGGCGCCGGTGCCCACGACGACCGCGGCGCGCTCGCGCGCCTCGTCGCCGGCGCCGAGGCCCGCCTGCTCGAGCGCCTCGAACGCCGCGACCAGCGCCAATTGCGAGAACCGCGCGGTGCGCTTCGCCACCTTGCCGGGCAGCGCCGCGGCCACGTCGAGGTCGCGCACCTCCCCCGCGATGCGGCTGCGGTGCCCCGACGCGTCGAAGGCGGTGAGCGGCCCGATGCCCGAGCGCCCCGCGAACAGCGCGTCGCGAAAACGCGCGACGCCGGTGCCGATGGACGAGCACACCCCCATGCCGGTCACCACGACGCGACGGCTCATCGCACGCCCCCCGACGGATGGACGGATCGTCGACCCACGCGCGCACCATCGCACCGGCGGGGCCGCCGAGACAACGGGCGTGCGCCGGTCCGCCCTCCCGCCGCGCCCGGCGCCGTCCGCCCGCCGCCGGGCGGGCGGCGCCGGCCCCGCTCGCCGGACGCGCTAGACTGGCCGCACCCGCGGGCGGAACCCGCTGCCCGGAGGGACCGTAGGGGGACCATGAACCTGCGTGAGAGCGCGGGCGTCGCGCTGACGGCGCTGCGCGCGCACAAGCTGCGGTCGTTCCTCACGCTGCTCGGCGTGATCATCGGCGTCTCGTCGGTGATCGCGGTGATGTCGCTCGTGCAGGGGCTCAACCAGTACGTCGCGAAGCAGCTCATGTCCTCGGGCTCGAACGTGTTCACGGTGGATCGCGTCGGGATCGTGTTCGACGACCTGGTGTTCCGCGACCGCCTGCGCCGGCGCGAGATCACGCGCGAGGACGCCGCGATGATCGCCCGGAACGCGCCGCACGTGGCCGCGGCGGTCGCCGAGCGCTCCGCGTCGACCTCGCTCAAGCGCGGCTCGCGGTCGATGCGCTCGGTGCAGGTCACCGCGGTCGAGCCGGACTACATGCTCGTCAACGACCTGCCCGTGGGCCGCGGGCGCGCGATCGGTTCGACCGACGAGCTCACGAACGCGCCCGTCTGCGTGATCGGCTCCGACGTCGCCGACGAACTGTTCGGCAGCCTCGACCCGGTGGGCCGCGAACTGCGGCTGGGGCCCTACCCGCTCACCGTCGTCGGCGTGGGCGAGCACAAGGGCTCGGCGTTCGGCCAGAGCCGCGACGCGTACGTGCTCGTGCCGTTCGGCTTCTTCGAGCGCATCTGGGGCCGCACCGCCAGCGTCGACATCAAGGTGCGCAGCCTCGGCCCCGGGAACTTCGAGCAGGCGCAGGACGAGACGCGCGCGATCCTGCGCGTGGCGCGGCACCTGCGGCCCGGCCAGCCCGACGACTTCGAGATCGTCACGCCCGAGATGCTGCTGAGCCTGTGGCACAACCTGTCGGGTGCGCTGTTCGTGGTCATCGTCGGCGTCTCGCTCATCTCGCTGGTGGTGGGCGGCATCGTCATCATGAACATCATGCTCGTGTCGGTGACCGAGCGGACGAAGGAGATCGGCATCCGCAAGGCGCTCGGCGCGCGCCGCCGCGACATCCGGCTCCAGTTCATGATCGAGGCGGTCACGATCTCGCTCGCCGGCGGCGCGGTGGGCCTCGGGCTGGGCGTGCTGATCGCGCTGCTGATCGGCGTCGCGACGCCACTGCCCGTGTACGTGAGCCCGCTGGCGGTCGTGCTCGGCGTGGTCTCGTCGACGCTGGTGGGTGTGTTCTTCGGCTCGTACCCGGCCGTGCGCGCCGCGCGGCAGGATCCCATCGAGGCCCTGAGGTACGAATGAGCGCCGGAACGCCTCCTCCCGTCGCTGCGCGCCGCGGCCTGCTCGGCGAAGTGGTGCGCATGTCGGTCGACTCGCTGCGCGCGCACGGCCTGCGCTCGGTGCTCACCACGCTCGGCGTGGTGATCGGGGTCATGACCGTCGTCGCGATGGTCAGCATCATCCAGGGCTTCAACCGCAGCGTCGAAGCCTCGATCTCGTCGTTCGGCTCGCACCGGATCTACATCCGCATGTTCCGGCCGGGCTTCTTCGTGGGGGGACTCCCCGACAGCCTGCGGCACCGCAAGGCGTTCACGGTCGCGGACGCGGAGGCGATCCGCACGCGCTGCCCCGACGTGGGCGCGGTGAGCGTGATCGGCTTCGTGGAGGGCGCCGGCATCGCCTACCGGGGGCACTCCTCGCGCGGCCTCGAGTTGATCGGCTCCGATCCCAGCCTGCAGCGCGTGCTCGCGTTCGATCCCGCGGAAGGCCGCATGTTCACCGAGGAGGAGCTGCAGCGCCGCGCCCAGGTCGTCGTGATCGGCAGCGAGATCCGCAGCGGGCTCTTCCCCGAGGGCGGCAACCCGCTCGGCCGCATCGTGCACCTGAACGGGCAGCCCTTCGAGGTCATCGGCGTGCTCGAGGAGAAGGGCCGCAGCCTGTTCTCGAACCCCGACGAGCTGATCACGATCCCCTACACGACGCTCGAGAAGTACTTCCCGCCGCCGCCCGACGCGCCGTTCTACGTGCCGAAGCGCGGCTACTACTACCTGAACGCCGTCGCGACGGCGCCCGAGCGCACCGGCGCGGCCGTGGACGAGATCCGCGAGCTGCTGCGCGTGCGGCGCGGGCTGCGCGCCGACCAGGCCGACGACTTCGCCGTGCTCACCGAGGACTCGCTGTCGGAGATCTACAACCAGCTCACCGGGGCCACGTACGCCGTCATGCTGCTCATCTCGTCGATCGCGCTCGTGGTGGGCGGCATCGGGGTCATGAACATCATGCTCGTCGCCGTGACCGAGCGGACGCGCGAGATCGGGCTGCGCATGGCGCTCGGCGCGCGCCGCGGCACGATCCTGCTGCAGTTCCTGGTCGAGGCCGCGATGCTGACGGGCCTCGGCGGCCTGGTCGGCATCGGGCTCGGCGCCGGCGTCGCGCAGGTCGTGCGCGCCGTGAGCCGCCTGCCCGCGTTCACGCCGCTGTGGGCGGTGCTGGTCGCGTTCTTCTTCTCGGTCGGCGTCGGCGTGTTCTTCGGGCTGCACCCGGCCATGCGCGCGGCCCGGCTCGACCCGGTCGAGGCGATGCGCTTCGAGTGAGGCCCGCCGCGGCGCGGCACCGGGGGGCGTCCCCCGTCGCCACACCCGATCCCGGCGCGGCGGGCACGCGGGACCGCCGCGGCCGGCGCATCGTCCGCCGCGGCGCGGGCCGTCAGGCCGGGGCCACGCCGAGCACGCGGCTCACGTCCTGCAGCAGGCCGTAGGCGGTCGTCTCGGTCATGCCGCCGGCGAGCGTCGTCGAGCGGCCGCCGTGCTCGACGCACAGCATGTACGAGACGCTCGCCGCCTTCGCGCGGTTCACCTCGCGCGCCACCGCGGCGTCGGCGCCGATGCCCTGCGAGATCGAGCGGCTGTCCACCACGATCGCGACGTTGGCCGAGGGCGACTGCGGGATGCCGTTGCGCAGGAGGAGCCGGTGGATCGCGTCGCGCGCGATCTGCTGGCCCGTCGACAGCTCGAGCCCCGCCGGCGTCACGACGAACGTGCCCCCGGGCGAGCGGTGCCTGTCGACCTGGCCGGTGAAGCGTCCCTGCAGGAAGCCCTTCACGAAACGGAAGGTGAAGAACGCCGCGACCGCGCCGAGCGCGAACGTGACGAGGCTGCCCCGGCCGAGGATCACGAAGAAGACCACGGCCGCGAGGATCGCCGCGACCCAGTTGGGCCCCATCGAGGCGTTCGGCACCGAGGCCGGCGTCACGCGGAAGCGGATCCGCTGCTCGCCGAGCGGCTCCTGGTGATAGGCGCTGTCCACGGGCACCTCCTGGCGTCGGGCGCGGCCGCCGGGGGGCGCGGGTGCCCGCGTCCAGTCGGCCTTCGACCGACATTGCGCGAAGCGGCGGCGCGGGACGTCACGCGGCGCGCGAACGCTCAGCGCGCGGCGGTGGCGGCCGCCGGCGGCGGGGCCGTCGCTTCGCCCAGCCCGGCGCGGATCTCGGCCAGGTCCTTGTCCGCGGCCTCGAGCCACGACACCCCGGCGTCGGCGTGGCGCGCGATCAACTCGCGACCGGCACTCGTCTGGCGCTCGGCCTCGCGCAGGCGCCGCTGGCGCAGCAGGCTGCGGCCCAGCTTGAGGCGCGCGATGCCCACGTACAGGTGGTCGGCCGGCAGCACCTGCGCGTAGAGCGCCAGCGCCCGCCGGTAGAGCCGCTCCGCCCCGGCCGCGTCGCCGCGGGCCAGGCGGACGCTGCCCAGGTTCGAGAGCGCCACTCCGACCAGGTAGTGCCGCCCGTGGTAGACCGACTCGTAGATCGCGGCCACGCGCCGGTAGTCCGCCTCGGCGCGGTCGTACGCGCCGGACTGGAGCGCCAGCGTGCCGAGTTCGTTGAGCGTCGAGGCGACGCTGGGGTGCGCCGGGCCGTAGACGCGCTCGCGGATCGCGAGCGCCTCCTCGAGCGGCGCGGCGGCCGCCGCCCCGTCGCCCGACTGCAGCCGCGTGCGCCCGATCATGGTGAGCACGGACGCGACCTCGTAGTGGTCCGGGCCGTACCAGTCGCGGTACATGCCGAGCGCCTCGTGGTACAGGCTCTCGGCCGCCGCGTAGCGGCCCGTCTCCTGGGCGATGGCCCCGAGGTTCACGAGATCGCTCGCCACGTGCGGGTCGCGCTCGCCCCACGTGGCGCGATCGAGCGCGAGCGCGATGCGGTTGAGCGAGTCCGACGCCGGGTAGTCGCCCGCGTAGAAGCGGCAGTTGGCGAGGCTCGTCAGCGCCCCCGAGCGCTCGGACGGCGGCAGTGCGGCCTCCGTCCCGAGACGGACCGCATCCGTGAGCGTCGCGATCGCCTCGGGGTACGTCCCGCGATTCTCCTGCACGACGCCGAGCGCCGTCGTGGCGCGCGCGAGCAGCGCCGGGTCGGGCGGGCGCACGCGCTTCGCGAGCGCGATGGCCTCGCGCGCCAGCGAGTCCGCCACGTCCAGCTCCGACTGGTCCGCGCGCAGCAGCGCGAGCGCCACGAGGCTGCGCACGACGTCGGGATGCGAGCGGCCCAGGCGCCCGCGCCGCTCCGCGAGCGCCGCGCCCAGCAGCGTGTCGGCCCGCCCGAAGTCGCCGAGCCGCTCGTACACGTCGCCGAGCGTCTGGTAGAGCTCGCCGCGCACGAGCGGGTCGTTGTCGAGCGCGCGCGCCTGGCGTTCGCCGTGCGCGAGCAGCGTGCGCACGCGCAGCGTGTCGGCGGGCCCGGACTCCTCCTCGCCGCCGTCGAACAGGCTCGTCATGAACGCCTGGATGCGCCGCGTGCGGCGGGCCTCGGCCATCGCCGTGTCGCGCGCGTGCTCGAGCCGCACCGTGTAGAAGGCCGTGAGCGCGACCACCACGCCCGCCGCCGCCGCCGTCGCCGCGAGGGGCCGCCAGTGCCGGCGCACGAACTTGCCGGCGCGGTAGCCGGCCGTGTCCGGGCGCGCCTCGAGCGGCTCGCCCCGCAGGAAGTGGTCGAGGTCGCGGATCAGCGACTCGACCGACGCGTAGCGCCGCGCCGGCTCCTTCTGCAGCGCAGTCAGGCAGAGCACGTCGAGGTCGGCCCACTCCGAACGGCTCGCCGTGGGAATGCCGCGCGTGCGCCGGCCCGCGTCCAGCGGCCGCCGCGCGGCGAGCGAGGGGCGCTCGGGCTCGCGCTCGGCCAGCACGCGCTCGAGTTCGAGCGGCGAGCGGTCGGTGACGTCGAACGGCAGGCGGCCCGTGAGCAGCTCGTACAGCATCACGCCCAGCGCGTAGAGGTCCGTCGCCACGGTCAGGCGCCCGCCGCGCACCTGCTCCGGGGCCGCGTAGGCGGGCGTGAGCATGCGCCAGCCCGTCACCGTCGGGTCCGCGCCGGCGAGCGGGTCCGCGAGCTGCCGCGCGATCCCGAAATCGAGCAGCTTCACCAGCCCCTCGGAGGTGACGAGCACGTTCGAGGGCTTGAGGTCGCAGTGGATGACCGCGTGCTGGTGCGCGTGCCGCACGGCCTCGCACACCACCCGGAACAGGCCCAGCACGCGCCGCAGCGAGTGGTCGCCGCGCGCGCAGAACTCCGTGATCGGCAGGCCCTCGACGACCTCCATCGCGAACCACGGCGTGCCGTCGGGCAGCGTGTCGGCGTCGTAGAGCCGCGCGATCGCCGGGTGGTTGAGCTGCGCGAGCGTGCGCTGCTCGGCCGCGAACCGCTCGCGGCGCGCGGGCGAGAGCCACGCGTCGCGCAGGATCTTGATCGCGACCCGGCTGCGCAGGTCCGCGCGCTCGGCGAGGAACACCACGCCGGAGCCGCCTTCGCCGAGGCGCCCGAGCAGCCGGTAGGGCCCGAACGCCTCGGGAATGCCGCCCTCGCCGCCGGCGAGCAGCCGCTGCGCGACGCCCGCGAGCCCGGCGTCGAGCGGGGAGCCGGCCGCGCCGTCCTCGGCCAGCATCGCGTTCACCTCGCGCGCGAGCGCCGCGTCGCCGGCGCAGCGCGACGCCACGAACGCGGCGCGCCCGTCCGCCGGCAGGTCGGCGGCCGCGTGGAAGATCTCCTGGACGCGCTCCCAGCGCGCGGGGTCCACGGGCGCGTCCCCTTCAGCGCGACTCGCGCAGGCGGGCGCCGAGCCACGCGCGCGCCGCGCGCCAGTCGCGCGTCGCCGTCGCCTCCGAGATCCCGAGCGCGTCCGCCACCTCGGCCATCTCGAGCCCGCCGAAGAAGCGCCCCTCGACGAGCAGGGCCTGGCGGGGCGCGAGGTCCGCCAGCTCCGCGAGCGCTTCGTCGAGCCCGACGACGTCCGTCGCCCAGTCGCCGGCCGCCGGGAGCGCCTCGTCGAACGTCACGAACACGGCGTCGCGCCCGCCGCGCTTGCGCGCATGCCGGCGTCGCGCGGCCTCGACCAGCACCTGCCGCATCGCGCGCGCCGCGATCCGGCGGAAGTGGAGCGGCGAGGTGCGGGCCACCGCGGGCGTGCCGGCCAGCTTGAGCCACGCCTCGTTCACGAGCCCCGTCGGCGTGATCGTCGCGCCGGGGTCGTTCCGCCGCACGCACGAGGCGAGCCGCCGCAACTCCTCGTAGGCCGCGCTGTAGACCCGGTCGAGCTCCTGGCGGGCGTGCTCGTCCCCGCGCGTGGCCACGCCGCGCACCGGCGCGCCCGGCGCGGCGGAACCGGCGCGGGGCGCCGCCTTCGAGGATGGAGTTCGAAGGGGCATGACGGTTTCTCCCTCGGATTCGCGCAAGGCCGGTCGATGGCCGCCCCGCGGATCGGGGGAGTATACGCGCGAACCCGGCGGACGCGGCACCGCACCCGGAGGGAGGCCCCATGTTCCACACCGTTCGCTTCGGCGCCCCGGCGCTCGCCTTGCTGCTCGCGCTGGCCGGTTGCGGCGGCAAGTCCGGAACTTCGGGTGTCGCGGGCCCCGGCGGCGGGGGCGGGGGTGGCGGCGGGGGCGGTGGTGGCGGCACGGGCACCGCGCCCATGACCGCGAAGATCGACGGGGTCGACTGGGCCGCGACTCCGCTCACGAGCGGCCAGGGCGTGCAGCTCGTGACGCCGGGGAACTACGTGATCACCGGCTACCACACCGTCGGCACCACGTCGTTCCTGATCCTGACGCTGTACAACCTCCGCGCGCCGGGCACCTACCCGATGGGGGTCGGCGGGACCACGTTCGGCGGCTCGGCGTCGGTCGGCGACGTCTCGCACGCCTGGAACACGCCACTCTCCGGCTCGGCGGGCACCGTCACCGTCACGACGCTCACGGCCTCGCGCATCGCCGGCACCTTCGCCTTCGTCGCGAGCGTCCCCGTCCTTTCGGCCACCGGCACGCGCACCGTGACCGAGGGCGCGTTCGACTTCCCGGTCTTCGGCTCGCCCGGCCCGCTCGCCGACAACGCGGGCAGCCGCCTTTCGTGCACGATCGACGGCGTGCCGTGGAACGGCGCGACCGTGGTCGAGGCCGCGACGGGCCCCGACTCCACGCGCACGACCGTGCTCGGCGCGCTCTCGGACGACCGCCACTTCAGCTTCTCGCTCACCGGGCCGCTGCCCTCGGGGAGCGACTTCCCGCTGAGCAACGTCGTGCCCCTGACCATGATGCTGATGAACACGACGTCGCCCGCGGTCGGCTGGGGGGGCAGCGTCTCCATCGGCGCCGGCGGCACGACGCTGGTCACGAACGACACGGGTACCGTCCACATCTCGAGCCACACCGCGACGCGCCTCGCGGGCACGTTCTCGGGCACGCTCGCCCCCGCGTCGGTGAGCCCGGGCCCCGGCAGCGTCACGATCACCGACGGGCAGTTCGACGTCGGGCTGCAGGCGGTGGCGACGGCCCCGCCCGCCTGGCTGGGCCTGCGCTGACGCCGCGGCGCGGCGCCGCCACTCCCCGCGCGGCGCCGCGCCCGCATGACGGATTCTTGTGTTGCGCCGCGCCCACGGCCCGGCTAGATTGCCGCCTCGTCGTCGCGCGCGTGGTGCGCGCGGCCGCCAGCCCCGATCGCGGGACACCGCGTGGGAGACCGAAAGGAGCGAGATGATGGAAGCCCGTGTGACCTGCCTCCGTGCGTCACGCCCCGTCCGGTCCCGCGCCTAGCGCCGAGCGAACCCGCCTCGCGCCCGCGCCGTTCCGCTCGGAACGGCGTTTTCGTTTCCGCCTCCCGTGACGCACGCCCGGGCCCCCGGTTCCAACCGATCCCACCGGGCGCTTCCGCGCGCCCGAGACCCCGTGCGTCCCCAACGTGAGGCCGAAGCCATGAACCTGCAGCACCTGGGCTGGAATGCCCGGACCGAATCGCTGTTCCTGCCCCATCGGGAAGCCGGCCTGGTCCCCGCGCGCGTGTCGCGCGAGGACCGGGACCGCTACGAAGTCCTCGACGGGAGCGGTGCCCGTTCCGCCGGGCTGGCCGGCCGGTTGCGGCACGAGGCGCGCACGCGCGCCGAGCTGCCTGCCGTCGGCGACTGGGTGGCACTGCGGCCGGGCGCCGCATCGTCGGCCGTGATCGAAGCGGTGCTCCCGCGCACCGGCGCGTTCACGCGCAAGGTCGCGGGCGACCGGGCCGAGGAGCAGGTCGTGGCCGCGAACGTGGACACGCTGTTCCTCGTCGCCGGGCTCGACCATGACTTCAACCCGCGCCGGCTCGAGCGCTACCTCGCGGCCGCCTGGGAGTGCGGCGCCGAGCCGGTGGTCGTGCTCAACAAGGCGGACCTCGCGGCCGACCCGGCGGCACGCGTGGCCGAGACCGGGGCCGTCGCGCCCGGCGCGGCCGTGGTCGCGCTGTCCGCGCTCGCACGCGAGGGACTCGACGGACTCGCCCGGTGGCTCGTGCCCGGGCGCACGGTCGCGCTCCTCGGCTCCTCGGGCGCCGGCAAGAGCACGCTCGTCAACGCGCTGCTCGGCGAGGAGCGGCTGGCCACGGGCGCGGTGCGCGCCGACGATTCGCGCGGCCGCCACACGACCACGCACCGGCAGCTCGTGCCGCTGCCCTCGGGCGCGCTGCTGCTCGACACGCCCGGCATGCGCGAACTGCAGCTGTGGGCGGGCGGGGAATCGCTGGACGGCGCGTTCCCCGAGATCGCGGCGCTGGCCGAGGGCTGCCGGTTCCGTGACTGCCGGCACGAGCGCGAGCCGGGCTGCGCCGTGCTCGCCGCCGCCGAGAGCGGCGCCCTCGACGCGGACCGCCTGGCCTCGTGGCGCAAGCTGCAGAAGGAACTCGAGTGGCTCGCCCGGCGCACCGACGCGCGCGCCCGCGCGGAGGAGGAGGCGAAGTGGAAGGCGATCCACCAGTCGATGAAGCACCACCCGAAGGCGGACCGCTGGCGGAAGTAGGACGCGGGCGGCGAGGGCGCCCCGGGGGCGGGCGCCGGCGGCGCCCTTTCGGGAGCCGCCCGCCGCACCGCGTCGTTCCGTTCAGCCGATGTACTTCCCCCGTGGCGTGTAGTGGGTGTGCAGCAGCTCGTGGCTCTGGTGGCCGCACGGCCCGTCGGTGAGGAACTCGCGATAGAGCCGCAACACCGCCGGGTTCTCGTGCGACTTGCGCACGGCCGCGCCGGCGTCCTCGGCGTAGATCGCGCGCGCCCGCGCGGCCCGGATGTCCGGCGAGGTCGGGATCGGCTGCCCGCCGCCGCCCAGGCAGCCGCCCGGGCAGCCCATGAACTCGATGAAGTGGCATTCGCTGAAGCGCCCGCCCGCGCGGATGTCCTCGACGACGCGGCGGGCGTTCGCGGTGCCGTGCGCGACCGCCACCTTGAGGGTCGCGCCCGCGAGGAAGCGGAAGCTCGGGACCTTCGCGCGGATCAGTTCCGGCACCTCGTCGGCGACGCGCGGGACCGGCAGTTCGACGTACCGCACGCCGTCGAACCCGCGCACGGGCACGATGTCGGCGTGCTCGAACAGGTTCTCGACCTTCACCCCGCACGCCAGCTCGATCACGGTGCGCAGCGCCGCCTCCATCACGCCGCCCGTCGCGCCGAAGATCACGCCCGAGCCGGTCGCGTCGCCGAACGGGTCGTCGAATCCGCTCGTCGGCAGGCCCGGCAGGTCGATGCCGGCTTCCTTGATCATCTGCGCGGTCTCGCGCGTCGTGAGGCCGTAGTCCACGTCCTTGAACCCGCTCGCCGCCATCTCGGGCCGGTTGCACTCGAACTTCTTCGCCGAGCACGGCATGAGCGCGACGGTGACGATGTCCCCCGGGTCGAGGCCGTGGTGCCGGGCGTACCAGGTCTTGATGACGGCGCCGAACATCTGCTGCGGGCTCTTCGCCGTCGACAGGTGCGGGATGAGCTCGGGATGGAAGTGTTCGAGCCACTTGACCCAGCCCGGCGAGCAGCTCGTGAACTGCGGCAGCGCCGCGGGCTCGCCCAGCGCGAGCGCGCGGTACAGGCGCCCGAGCAGCTCGGTGCCCTCCTCCAGGATGGTGAGGTCGGCCGTGAAGTTCGTGTCGAACACGCGGTCGAAGCCCGCCAGCCGCAGCGCGGTGTTGAGCTGCCCCGTGAGCGGCGTGCCCGGCTCGCAGCCGAAGCTCTCGCCGATCGCGGCCCGCGGGCTGGGCGCCGTCTGGATGACCACGTGCTTCGTCGGGTCGTCGATCGCCCGCCAGACGTCGTCCGACGAGTCGTTCGCGTGCAGCGCGCCCGTCGGGCAGCGGTTGATGCACTGCCCGCAGTTGATGCACACGACGTCGGCGAGCGCCTTGTCGAGGTACGTCGTGATGCGCGTGCCCGTGCTGCGCCCGGCCGCCTCGAGGCAGCCGACCTCCTGCACGTCGATGCACGTGCGCACGCAGCGGCGGCACAGGATGCACTTGTCCATGTCGCGCACCACCGAGTAGCTCGACTCGTCGCGCACGTGCCGCGGGGCCGTGACGTGGCCGAAGCGGTAGAAGTCCACGCCGTACTCGCGGGCCAGCGACTGCAGCTCGCAGTTGTTGTTCCGCACGCAGCTGTAGCACTCGCCCGCGTGCTCCGAGAGCATCAGGTCGAGCACGTGACGCCGCGCCTGCCGCACCTTGCGCGTGTGCGTCCACACCTTGAGCGGGCTCGTGACCGGGTACGCGCAGGCCGCCTGCAGCGTGCGCTGGCCCTCGACCTCGACCACGCAGATGCGGCACACGCCCGCGACGCACAGGTCGGGATGGTGGCAGAGCGTCGGGATGCGGATGCCGATCCGCGCCGCCGCCTCCAGCAGCGTCGTGCCCATCGGCACCTTCACCTCGCGGCCGTCCACCTGCAGCGTGACCTGCCCGCCGATCATGCCGGCGAGGTCGCCGCCGACCTCGATGCGCTGGCTCTTCTGGCTCGCCGGCGCGCGCCCGGCGCCGTTCGAGGCGCTCCGCTCGCCGCTCATCGCTCACCTCCCGCCGTCGCCGGCGTGCGGCCGAGGACTTCGTCGCGGAAGCCCTCGACGATCGACACGAACGCGTTCGGGCTCGACTGGCCCAGGCCGCACTTCGAGGCGAGCCGCATGGTCTCGCCGAGCGCGACCAGCTCGTGCAGGTACTTCGACGAGCACGTCCCGGCCTCGAGCCGCTCGATCCCCTCGAGCAGCCGCGCGTTGCCGATGCGGCACGGCGTGCACTGGCCGCAAGACTCGTCGACGAAGAACTCCATGAAGTTGCGGGCCACGTGCAGCATGTCGCGCCCGGGCCCGAGCACGATCACCGAGCCGCCGGTCGAGAGGTCCTCGAACGCGATGCGCCGGCCGAACTCCGCCGCCGGCACGCACGTGCCCGAGGCGCCGCCGATCTGCACCGCCTTCGCGCCGCGGCCGCCGACCTGCTCGAGCAGCTCCGCCACGGTCAGGCCCAGCGGGAACTCGTACACGCCCGGGCGTTCGCAGTCGCCCGAGACGCTGAACATCTTGAACCCGGCCGAGCGCTCGCTGCCCACCGCGCGGAACCACGCGGCGCCCCGGGCGAGGATCGCGGTGACCGAGGCGAGCGTCTCGACGTTGTTCACGACCGTCGGCTGGCCCTGGAAGCCCGTGTTGACCGGGAACGGCGGGCGGTTGCGCGGCTCGCCGCGGTTGCCCTCGAGCGATTCGATGAGCGCGGTCTCCTCGCCGCACACGTAGGCGCCGGCGCCCATGCGGATCTCGATGTCGAAGTCGAAGCCCTCGTGCCCCGCGATGCCCGCCCCGAGCAGCCCCGCGGCGCGGCGCCGCGCGAGCACCTCCTCGAGGTGCGGGCGCAGGTACGCGTACTCGCCGCGCAGGTACACGATGCCGCGGGTGGCGCCGATCGCGCGTGCGCCGATCGTCATGCCCTCGAGCACGAGGTCGGCGTACTCGGCGAGCAGCACGCGGTCCTTGAACGTGCCCGGCTCGCCTTCGTCCGCGTTGCACACCACGACCTTCGTGCCGCCCTCGGGCGCGCGCTCGGCCGCCGCGAGGTTCCACTTGGTCCCGGTCGGGAAACCGGCGCCGCCCCGGCCGCGCAGCCCGGATGCCGCGATCTCGGCGATGACGTCCGCACGGGACCTGGCGAGCGCCGCGGCGAGCCCCGCGCCCGGCGCGACGGAGTCGAACGACAGCTCCGTGCGGCGACTCGGCGCCGGCCCGGCCGCCCCGTCGCGCGGCGCGGCGTGGCCGCCCTGCGCCGCGTGCGCGCCGAACGTGCTGCGGCACGTCTCGATGATCGCGCGCACCGCTTCGGGGCTCACCCGCGTGTACACGCGCTCGTTCACCAGCATCGCCGGGCCCTGGTCGCACATGCCGAGGCAGCTCGCCCACTCGAGGCCGAAGCGCCCGTCGGGCGTCACCTGCCCGAACGTGATGCCGAGTTCGTTCTCGAGCTGGCGCGCCACGCGGTGCACGGCCGCGAGGTCGCACGACAGCGTGCGGCAGAGCCGGACCTGGAAGCGGCCGCGCGGGCCGGTCTGCAGGAACGCGTAGAAGGTCACCACGCCGTGGACCTCCGCCGGGTGCAGGCCGAGCGCGTCGGCCAGCACCTGCATCGCGTGGTCCGGGATGGCGCCCAGCTCGGCCTGCAGGTCCTGCAGCACCGGGATGAGCGCCGAACGGTCGCGGCCGTGGCGCTCGACGAGCCGCCCGACCGCGTCCTCGACCTGCTGCTGCTGGTTCATCAACATGGCCGCGCCCCTTCGTCCTGGAGCAGTTCGCGCAGCTTCGCGAGCAGGTCCTCAGGGCGCACCGGCTTCTCGACGAACGCCTCGACCGGCACCAGGTCGTCGTCGCGATCGAAGCGCATGCCGGTGACGCGGCCGACGCTGGTCAACATGAGGATGGGCACGCGCCGGCCCTGCCGACGCATCTCCTGCGCCATCGCGATGCCGTCGTCGGCCTCGTCCATCATCACGTCGAGGACGAGCAGGTGCGGCTCGAACGTGTCCAGGGCCTGCATGCCCTCGGCGCGGTTCGCGGCCGTGGCCACTTCGTAGCCCTCGCGCCGCAGCAGGTGCGACAGCGCGAAGGTGATGTCGGGATCGTCGTCGACGACCAGGATTCGGGTCATGGGGTCACTCCGTATCGGAACCGCCCGGGCCGGGGCCCGCGCGGGGCAGCGTGATGGTGAAGACGGAGCCCCCGCCCTCGTGGCTCGAGACCGTGACCTCGCCGCCGTGCCGCTCGGCGAGCTGCTTCACGATCGCGAGCCCGAGGCCGGTCCCCGTCTCGCCGGCCGCTTTCGCGTTGCCGGCGCGGTAGAACTCCTCGAACAGGCGCGCCTGCGCCTCCTCCGGGATGCCGATGCCGGTGTCGCGCACCGTCAGGCACACGCGGTCCCCGTCGCGGTAGAGCCGCACCGAGACGCCGCCGCGGTAGGTGTACTTGACCGCGTTGCCCACGAGGTTCGCGGTCATGCGCTCGAGGTCGGCGGGATCGCACCACAGGTCCACGCCCTGCCCCGGCGCCTCGAAGTCGAGCGTGAGGCCCTTCTCGCCGGCGAGCGGCCGGTGACGCTCCACGACGTCGCGCACGAGCGCGACCGCGTCGAGCATGCGGTACTGCGGCACGCGCATCGCCGCCTTGCCGGCGGCCAGGTCCAGCAGGTCGTCGATCAGCTCGTGCAGCGACGCCAGCCGGCGGCGGGCCCGCCGCAGCAGCTCGGCCAGGTCGGCGCGCAGCTCGCCCTCGACGCTTTCGGACAGCGTGGCGAGCAGCGTTTCGGTGGCGCGCACGGGCGAGCGCAACTCGTGCGTGGTGAGGCCGAGGAAGCGGGACTTGTCCTCGTCGAGCCGGGCCAGCACGCGGTAGGCCTTCGCGTTCTCGATCGCCACCGCGCCGTGGGCCGCCACCGCGCGCAGGTAGTCGGCGTCGCCCGGCGTGAAGCGGTGCCCCGCGTCGCCGTAGGCGCGAAGCACGCCGAGCGGCCCGGTGCGCCCGAGCAGCGGCACGCTGAGCATCGAGGTGATGCCCTCGGCGCGCGCCAGGTCGGGGCGCGCCATGCGCGGGTCGCGGAAGATGTCGGGCACGTGCACGACCCCCTCGCGCAACGTGTCGCGGTCGAGCATCGAGCGCGCGTACTCCTCGGGCACCTGGTCCTGGTAGGTCTCGCTCAGGCCCCAGCTGGCGGCGAACTCGACCTGCGAGCGCGTGAGGTCGACCAGCCGGATCGCCGCGGCGCGGCAGCCGAGCACGTTCGCGGCCGCCTCGACGATGTGGTCCAGGACCGCGTCCAGCTCCAGCGACGAGGTGATGCCCCGCACGCTCGCGTAGAGGCCGCCCAGCTCCTGCTCGCGGCGCCGCAGCCGCGACGCGATGGCCATGCAGCAGTAGGCCATCGAGTAACAGGCCACCGTGAAGAAGCCGACCGACGCCAGCACGAAGACCGGGTCGCGGAAGCGCGCGGGCTGGATGACGGCGACGTGCGGCAGTACGCCGGTGTACTCGAGCGCCGCCACGCCGGCCACGAGCAGCGGCGCGAGGGACACCCAGACGAACTCGAGGTGGTGCGACAGCAGCAGCGACGCGATCGTGATGTGGAAGAGGAAGAAGACGATCGCCGGGCTCTCGGCGCCGCCGGACTGGGCGATGATCGCCGCCATCGCGAGCCAGTCGAGGCCGATCTGCACGCGGCCGAACGCCTCGAACCGCCCGGTCGCCTCGGGCGCCGCGCGTCGCAGCAGGTGCAGCGACCAGCGAAGCAGGGCGTTGTACGCGAAGATCGCGAGCGCCGTGGTCACGAGCCCGCGCGCGGGCACCGGCACGTGCAGCACCGCGGCCGCGAGGAAGGTGGCGACGAGGACCAGCCCGCCCGCGAGCCAGCGCAGCGACACGAGCCAGTCGAGACTGTTGACCAGCTCCTGTTCCACCACCGACGGCGGTCGGCCGGGGCCGACGGCCGGTGTGATCCCGACGGTCGCCATGTGCTCGCGCGTCCTCTGGAGAGCGGAGATCCCGCCTCATCCTTCGCGCCGATGATCACGCTATCGGCCGAATCGAAGGTGCGGCAAACCTCCTTCTCTTGCAGGCGAGCACGCGTCGCGAAAAGCATGGACGAAGTCGTGACACGCCCGGGCCGCGCGATCTTCCCCGACGGGATGCGCGGCGATGGTCGCGCCCGAAGCGCGTTGCTACGGTCACGCGTGGATTCGTCCGTCCCACCCACGCATGAAGGAGTCCGCGCGATGCGCGGCGTCCCGAGCCTCGTTCGTCGTCCGGCCTGCGCGCGGCGCGCACCCGCGCTGCTCGCGGGGCTGCTCGTCGCGGCGGTCGCCGCCCCGCCCGCGGCGGCGGCGCTCGCGGGGCGCGTGGTGTCGGCCGCGGACGGCCGCCCCGTCGAGGGCGCGCGGGTGCGCGTGGTCGAGACGGGGGAAGCGCGCCGCACCGACGCGGCCGGCCGCTTCGCGTTCCCGTCGCTCCCGGCGGGCACGTGGACGCTGGCGGTGCACCACGTGGCGATCGCCGACGTCGAGCGCGTGGTGCGCGCGGACGGCGGCGCCGACTCCGTGACGCTCGTCGCCCCCCCCGCGCTCCACCCGACCGACGAGATCGTGGTGCGCAGTGCGCGCACGCTGGCGCTGCTGCGCGCGAGCCCCGACGCCGGCGAGGCCTGGGACGCCGGGCGGCTCGGGCGCGTGCCGGCGCCGGGCGTCGCCGAGGCGCTGGCGGCGATGCCCGGCCTGGCGCTCGCGCGCGACGGCGCGTGGGAGACGGCCGTGTCGATCCGCGGGCTCGGCGGTCCCAACGTCGTCACGCTGGTGGACGACGCGCGGCTCGAGACCGCGACCGACGTGGCCGGCGCGCTCTCGCTGGTGGACGTCGCCGAGCTGGAGCGGGTCGAGGTCGTGAAGTCGCCGGGCTCGGTGCTGTTCGGCTCGGGCGCGTTCGGCGGCGCCGTCCACCTCGTCACGCGCCGGCCGGCGTTCGCCGCCGTGCCCGCGTGGTCGGCCGAATGGACGGGCGGCCTGACGGCGGTCGACCGCGGGGCGGCGCAGCACCTGGCGGTCGAGGCGGGCGCCGGCCGCGCGGCGGTGCGCGCCAGCGCCGGGCTCCGCCGCGCGCAGGCCGTGCGCACGCCCGCCGGCCCGCTGCCCGACTCGCAAT
>CAZIXL010000004.1:0-19458 GCA_964542885.1 uncultured bacterium | reverse complement strand
GCGGGCTGACGCCGATCCGGTTGTCGATCGAGTTCTGGCCGCTCTGCTCGGCACCCTCGAAGTCGCCGATCACGCTGCCGTTGACCGTCACGTCGTCGAGGAGCACGGCGCCCTGCCGGCACGAGTCGAAGATGCCCAGGTCGTCGTCGTCCGAGCCGCCGCGGTTGGTCTTGACGCGGAACACCAGGCGCACGAGATGATTCGTGTTGCCGGCCGCATTGCGTATCGCGTCCACCATCCTCGCCGTCAAGGTCGCGCTGAACGCCGGGGTCGCGTCCGCCGTGTCGATCGGCCAGTAGGCCGACCGCGACATGACCTCGTAGTACGGAGCGCCGTCGAACAGGCGCAGCACTTCCGAGAACCACCGGCGCTGCGGGTCGTACACCGCGCCCACCGAGCCGTCCGAGTACGTGCAGTTCGCGTCGTCCACCGGCGCACCGATGTACACCATGAACGAGTCCTGCGGAGCGTTCGTACCCGCCGCGCTCGACGAGATGAAGTTGCCGGCCACCACGGCCAGCGGGTCGCCATGGAACCAGCCGACGCGCGTCGACGCCGTGGTGTTGATGAGGGTCGACATGCGGGTCCGGTACAGGAACGAGATGGCGAGGGGCTGCCCCGCGGGTGCCGCGAGGTCGCGGTAGAGCATCTGGTCCCACTGGTTCGCGTAGCCCGGGTACTTGCGCTGGCCGCCGTACGTACCGCCGCCCGACGTGCGCTCGAGCGTGGACTGGTTGTATGGATTGTGCGTCACCGCATCCATCACCGAGTTGTCGTTGAGCTGGCGCAGGCCGCACCAGGCGGAGCGGCTGCCCGCGAGCGGCGTCCACTGGACGGCCGAGCCCCCGGCCTGGTTCCTGCCACCGTCCCCGTGCCACACACCGACGACGCCGTAGGTGCGCTTGCCGCCCAGGCCCTGGTTGATGACGTAGTTGGCGTTGTTGCCGTTCTCCTGCGCCCACCAGGGACGCAGGTCGTCGGTGAACGTGAAGCCGCCGGTCGTCGAGTAGGGCCGCAGGTCGGGCCACCAGCCGCACAGCGAGTCCCCCACGCCGTGGGCCGCGAGGATGCCGGTGTTGTCCCAGTCCCACATCGCGTTGTTCGGGTCGTTGACGCCCGGGCGCCGCGTGCCGGTCCAGAGGTTCCAGTAGTTGTTCGTCGCGTTCCAATGGTCCGTCGCCGAGACACCGACGTACACCGTGTCGGGATCCGGGCCCGCCGACACCCGCAGCGCGGAACCGGCCGCCGGTCGCAGCTGCTTCTGGAGCGCGATGTTCTTGAGCAGCGGCTGCGGGTCCGAAGGCAGGTCCTGGGAGCGCGCCATGCCCTGCAGGCTGGCGGCCCCAACGAGGATCACTGCCGCGAAGAGGAGCTTCTTCACGGGATACCTCCACGGTCGCGACTGGACGTGAACGAGCACGTCACTCGAACTCGAAACTCGCCCGGGGATGGATCGGGCGTGCGGCGGACAGGGGGGGACCCTGGGAGCCGGCGCGGGGGATACCGACGAGTTGGCCGGAATTCTAAGCGGTGTCAGGGAGTTGCCAAAGGATTTTTTCGTGCGCCGGGCAGGGATTCGTCCGGGCCCACGGCCACGCGCGCCTCATTAAGAAGGCGGGCCGGTCGCTGCGGGGATGGTGACGCGCCCTACTGCACCCGCACGCGGTAGCTCACCGAGCCGCTGCCGCCCGGCGAGAGGGCGCCGGCGAGCGCCCACGAGAGCGGGCCGGTGGCGCCGGTGGCCGGCTGGGTGAGCGAGCAGCCGGTGATGCCCGCGCCGGGGCTGGCGCAGGTGGCGGAGTCGAACACGGTCCACGCCGGCGTCGCATCGTTGATGACGATGTTGGAGAGCGGCGCGTTGCCGGGGTTCGTGTACGTGATCGTGTAGACGAGGTAGTCGCCCGGGCGCGCGCTGGCCAGGTTCACGCTCTTCGCCAGCACGAGGCCGTTCGCGAGCGCCACCGTCGTGACGTCGTCGAGCGCGTCGGCAGAGGCGAGCGCCGGGCTGGCGCCCGTGTACGCGAAGCTGGCGGTGAGCGTCGCGGTCTCGAGCGCGCCCGCGGGCGCGCCCGGCGGCGCGGCGTGGCGCGCGATCACGCACAGCGCCTGGCCGGCGGCGAGTGCGACCGGCGTGCCCGGCGCGAGCACGGGCTCGCCGGGATCCACGACGCCGTCGCAGTCGAGGTCGCGGTAGAGCGTCACGCTCCAGCCCGGCACCGCGGGGCTCGGCGCTTCGGCGACGCCGAGCGAGGCGCTGCCCGCGCTGCCCGCGAGCAGGCGGTGCGCGTACGTCGCCACGCCCCCGGGCGCGACGGTCGAGGCCTGCGGCGCGAGCCACGTGTTGCGCGGCACGTGCCCGAACGCGAGGCCCGCGTACGCGACGCCCGACGCGGCGACGAACGTCACGGCATCGGCCGCGCGGTCGTACGCGCCGCCGCTCGTGCCGGCGAGGCCGCCGGTGGCGAGCCAGCCCGTGGGCGGGACGGCCTGCACGCGCACGTTCGGGCCCGCGGCCGCGAACGGCAGCCACAGGGTGAACGCGCCCGCGCCGTCGGTGGTGGTCGAGTCGCACGCGCCGCCCGGGCACGCGCCCGAGGCCAGCCGCACGCGCGCGAACGCGACGCCGGCTTCCGCGCCCTGCGGCGCGCCGTCGTCGGCCGCGCCGCCGCCCGCGCCGTCGTCGCGGAACACGCGGCCGTCCACGCGGCTGCCGTGCCACAGGCCGAAGTCCACGCCGCCGACGTCGGTCGAGTTGACCGCGACGCCCGCGCGCACGCCGCTCGCGTTCTGCGTGCCGATCCACCCGGCGGGATAGGCCACCGCGAACGTCGCGGCGTTCGCGTCGGTGTCGAGGTGCACGTCCCAGCTGCCCGCGCCCACGAACGTGAACGCGTAGGCGCCGGTCGCGGGCGCGACGGGCACGACCTGCGTCGCGACCGTGTTGCCGGTCGCGAAGAGCTTGGCGTACAGCGCCGCGCCGGTGCCGGGCTCGGTGCCGCCGCCCGCGCCGTCGTGGTTCTGGTCCGCGTAGGCCCAGCCGCTCACCGTGACGCCCGTCTCGACCGTGACGACGCCCGAGAACTCCGACGTGCCCGTGCCCGCCAGCGTGGCGGTCGCGGTCAGGCGCACGCCCGAGGCCACGCCGCCCGGCGCGGCGATCGTGAAGCGGAAGCGGTTCGTCATGTCGAAGCCCTGCGCGAGGCCGTTGACCGGCGAGGGGTAGGTGCTCGAACCGGCGTCGAGGTCCGCGCCCGAGCCTTCGACGAACGTCGTCACGTAGGTCGCGCCCTCGCCGAAGCCGCTCGCGTCGCCGTCGCTCGCGAACAGCTCGATCGTCGCGCCCGGCCGCGCCCAGCCGGTGATCGTGAAGCTGCCGTTGGCGAGCACGGCGGTGGCGAGCACCGGGAAGTTGAGCAGCCCGTTGCCGCCCGCGTCGGCGTCGTTCAGGTCGTTGAGCGTGCGGTAGGGCGCGGTGCCCTTCGCGACGTCGTCGCTCGCCGACTGCAGGTCGATGCCGACCTGGCCGCTCGCCGCGCCGCCGCCGTTGTTGGCGATCGTGCCGTTGAGCGAGATGGCGTTGCGGGTGATCACGTTGTTCGCGGAGCCGTTCACCACCTGCACGCCCGCGCCCACGTTGAGCGTGACCACGCAGCGCTCGACGCGGTTGCCGCTGCCGCCCAGGCGGATGCCCGCGGTCGCCGCCGCCGCGCCGGTGCCGAGCCCGCTGCGGCGCACGGTGACGTCGGTGAAGTTGTTCGAGCCCGTGCTGGTGCGCGCGTCGACGCCGTTGCCCTCGGTGTCCGAGATCCAGGAGTTGCTGAACGACGAGCCGAGGCTGGCCTCGATCGCGATCGCGCCGCGCGCGGGGTTGCCGATCGCGTTGCCGCGGATCTCGCAGCCCGTCACGGTCCAGCCGTCCGAGCCCGACGCCAGCGTGATCGCGCTGCCGGCCGACCAGCCGAGCAGGCAGTTGGTGACCGTGCCCGCGTCGCCGCCCGCCACGCGCACGAGGTCGCCGCCCGCGCGCAGCGCCGCGCCGGGATCGGCCCACGCGGTCGCGGTCGCGCCGAGCACGCACGACTCGATCCGCGCGCCGCTCGCGCTCGCGCCCACGCGCACGCCGGCATGGCTCGCGTTGCCGGCCGCGTTGCCGAAGCCGGCGATCGCCAGGCCCGCCACCGCCTGGTTCGCGCCCTGCAGGTCGAGCCCGATCGCGAGTGCGGCGCCGTCGCGCAACTCGACCTCGGGGCCGGCCACGGGCGGCACGTTCACGGCGTCCGTGCCCGCGGTCGTGCCGCCGCCCAGCGAGGCCGCGTTCGTGTTGCCGACGTTCGCGGTCTGCGTGCCGCCGTCCACGCGGGTGCCGGCATCGGTGAGCGCGGGCAGCGCGGTGAGCGGCGCGAGGCGCACGACGCCGCCCGTCAGCTGGTTGGCGAGCCCGGCGCGCAGGCCGGGGTGCGCGAGGCCGTCGCTCACCATGAACACGCTGGTCTCCGAGCCCGCCGGCAGGCCCGCCTGCGAAAGCCCGGTGTTGCCGAGCGCATTCGCGTTGAGCAGGAACTGGCGCAGCGTGCCCTGGCCGGCGTCGCGCGTGCTCACGATCGTGTCGAAGTTGTAGCCGAAGTCGAGGCCCGCGACGTCGGCGATCCCGAGCGTCACCGCGGTCACGGACTGCGGGGTCGCGCTGCCGCTGGTGAGCGAGGCGAGCGCGAGGTTCGTGGTGTTGGAATCCGCGTCGGCGAGCGTCGGGTTCTCGCCGCCCACGCGATCCGTCACGTTCGCGGGTGCGCCCGAGGCCGCGTCGGTGCGGAACGTCTGCACGGGCAGCAGGCCCGCGACCGCGCCCGGCCGCGCCGAGCGCACGGAGGCGTTCACGACCCGCACCGTGTAGGCGCCCGTGGCCCAGCCGTCGAACACGTACCGGCCGTTCGCGTCCGCGAGCACCGCCTGCCGGAATGCGCCCGTGGCGTCGTACAGCTCGACGCGCGCGCCGGGTCGGCCCGTGCCTGCCGAAGCCGCGAGCGTCCGGCCGGCACCGCCGCCGTAGTTCGCGTCCTCGAACACCGTGCCGAGCATGCGCGCCGCCGTCACGGTCACGCGCGTCGGCTGCACGCCACCGGCAACGGGGTCGCCGTCGCTCGCCGAGACGAAGCCCACGCCCGACTGCGCGCCCGTGAACGCGAGCCAGCCCTGGTTCGAGACCACCGTGCCGCTCGGCGCGGGCGGCGTGACGGTCACGCGAAAGCGCACTTCGCTCGCGACGCCGATGTTCATCTGGCCGCCGGCCGTGGCATTGGCGCCGGTCCCGAGGCGGGCGACGACGGTGCGCGAGCCGGGGACGTACTCCATCTGGTCGTCGCCGGACGCGTCGCTCTTCGTGCCCGCGTTGGGACCGCTCGCGACGCGCATCGAGCCCGGCACGTACGTCGCGTTCGCCGGCAGCGTGTCGCGCATGACGCAGGCGATGGCGTGGTCCTGCCCGGCGTTGCGCATCGTCACGGCGTACTCGAGCACGTCGCCCGGCTGCACGGCGCCGCCGTTCAGGTCGGTCACGGTCTTGGTGAAGTTGGCGGCGTCGAAGACGGGCGCGTACAGGTCGGTCGAGAACGCGACGACGCCGGGATAGTAGGTGTCGCCGTTGGTCGTGAGCGTGATCGTGGCGCTCGTCGCGCCGTTCGGCAGCAGGCCGGTGGCGTCGACGAGGTCGGCGTCGAAGCCGTACTGGTTCACGTAGTCCGGGTTCTTCGCGGTGAAGCGCGTGCCCAGCTGCGAGATCGAGCTGTTGAAGAAGTTGGTCGACGGGTTCTCGCCGTCGGTGAGCGGCGTACCGTTCAGCCGGAAGCTGTCGCCGGTGTAGCCGAGGTCGCCTTCCCACGTGACCACGCCCAGGCGCGTGTTGACCGCGCCCGCCGGGGGCGTCACGAAGCCCGACACGTTGATGTTCACCGTGGTCGTGCCGCTCACGAGCGCGTAGCCGTCGTACACGACCAGGTTCCGCGGCGGCGCGCCGGCCACGCCGTACGCCACGACCAGCGCCCAGCCCGCGTGCACGTTCGAGGTGTTGGGCGTCGAGCGCACGTTCGCGGCCATGTAGGTGCCGGCGCCGCCCGCCTGCACGAGCGCCGTGACGTCGGCGAAGCACTTGTACGCCTGCCCGCTCGCATCGGTCTGCGCCGCGTTGACGGTCACGTAGCCCGACGCCGGCGTCTGCAGGCGCACCTGGGTGCGGCCGCCGTTGTTCGTGTAGCCACCCCAGTACAGGCCCGCCCACAGGATGCTCGCGCCGGAGGGCAGCGCGAGGTCGGCGCTGCTCGAGGAGAACGTGGAGCCGTCGCCGTCCACGTCGACGTAGGCCATGGTGAAGTCGTTGTTGTTGACGTTGTTTCCCGTGCCGTCGCGCCCGCGGTTGCAGGAGTTCACGCCGCCGCCGCCACCCGTGCACGACATGATCGTGTTGCCGACCAGCGTGATGTCGCCCGGCTGGTTGTCGGACCAGCGCACCGTGAACGCGCGCACGACCTGCGCCCGCGCGGGCACGGCCGCGAACCCGAGGATCAGCATCGCCAGCGCGAGCGCGCGGAGGTGGCGCCTCACCGGCCCACCCCGTCGCGCAGGAAGAGCGTCTCGTCGAACTTGACGCGCAGGCGCAGGTACGCGCCGGTGCGCGTCCACTGCTCGCCCGTCAGCTCGTCGTCGGCGTAGCCGAAGCGGTTGAAGCCCAGCGACAGCCACGTGCCGCCGGGCAGCAGCCGTCCGGCCTCGGCGCCGAGCCCGTACTGGCGCTGCGCGATGCGCCGGCCCGCGAGCACGCTCGCCGTGACGCCGCAGTCCCACTCGCGGCCCAGGTCGCGCGTCACGCGCCCGTGCAGCCACTGCGCGCCGCCCGCGGTCACGAGGCCCGCGCCCTGCTCGCGCGTGAGCTTGCCCGCCCACGCGAGCGAGCCCTCCCAGCCGCGGTTCCGGCCGGTGGCGGCGAACCCCGCGATGTTCGCGACGCGGCGCGTGCGCGTGCCGTCGCCCGGCGCCTCGCGGTCGTAGCGCAGCTCCCAGCGACCCACACCCTCCCAGTCGCCGCCGGGCCGGTACGCCGCGGCGAGCTGCAGCCGTTCGCGCGCGTCGCCGCCCAGGCCGTGGCGGCGCTCGAGCGTGAGCAGGTGGCGGCCGAGGCCCGTCCAGGACGAGTCCAGCTTCACCGCGGCGGCCATGCTCTGCAGGAACTGGTCCGAGGAGCGGCTGGTGCGCACCTCGGCGCGCGAGGAGCCCTTCCACACCGGGTCGTCGGTCCAGTCCACGCTGCCGGTGAGCGCGGTGCTCGCGCCCGCGTCGGAGCCGCGCAGCGGATTCACGCGCTCGAACGAGGTGCCCACGCGCATGCCGCTCGCGAGCCGCCAGCCGTTGCGCAGCCCGACCGCCGCCTGCGCCTCGCGGCCGCCGAACGCGTCGCCCACGCGGTACTCGCTGAACAGGTGCGCGTCCTTCGCCACGTCGGCGTCGACGCCCACGACCGTGGTGGCCTGGCGCTGCGCGCCGGAGAGCGCCCACGCCGACGAGAAGCTGGACAGCAGCTCGTGCCGCAGGTAGAGCCGGCCGCGCGAGCGGAAGCGGTACTCGCCGCCCAGCGCCGCCATGCGGCGATCCCACTCGCGCGTGTCCTGCTCGAGCTCGCCGTAGCCCGCCCACTCGGGGTGCTTCGGCCACTGCGCCGAGAGCTTCGCGCGCACCGACGCGCTGGCCGGGTCGGTGGCCGCGTCCTCGCGCTGCGCGCGCGACCAGCGCACGCCCAGCTCGCCGTGCCACGCCTGGTCGAGCGCGCGGTCGAGCGCCAGCAGGAAACCCTCGCGCTTCTCGCGCCCGCGCGAATCGGCCGAGAACAGGCCCTCGGCGTTGAGCCGCGTGCGCGGCGCGAGCCGCGCGCTCACCCGCGCGCCGGCCTCGCTGCGCCCGCCGGCCAGGCCCGCGCCGGGGTTGTCGAACGCACTCGACGACGCCGCGCCCCACAGGCGCGCCTGCACCCTGTCGTCCTCGCGCTTGAGCTCGAAGCGGCCGGCGTCGCCGGCGAGCCCGCCCACGTGCCGCGTCGCCGCCCACTCGCCCTCGAGCCGCACGCCCCGGCCCAGCAGCGTGGCCGCCGACAGCGAGCGCAGCTCGAACGGCGCCGACGGATCGTGGTCGTCCACGTACGATCCGCCCAGCTCGAGCCGCGGGCTCACGCGCACGCGGCCGTCGACGCCGTGCACCCAGGCGGGCGCGCCGCCGCCGGCGACCTCGTAGGTGACGCGCACGTAGACCGGGTTCAGGTCGGCGTCCAGGCTCGGCACCGGCGCGCGCATGAGCACGCGGCCGGTGAGCGGCTCGATCTCGTAGTCCGTGAAGCGCTGCCTGGCCGTCGCCGACAGCACGAGCGCCGGCTGCGCGCGGTCGCGCACCACGATCTCGACGCGCTCGGAGTTCTCGAGCAGCGGCGTGCGGCTGAGCTGGTAGGGACCGGACGTGCCCTCGCCGCGCAGCTCGTCGATCACGCGCGCCGAGCGGTCGCGGCTCGTGAACGCGTTCACCGTGCCCGTGCCGTTGCTCCAGCGCGCGGCGGTGCCGGTGAGGCTGCGGCTGTAGTTCCCGAGCGCGCGGGCCGAGGCGCCGCCGGTCACGAAGTCGCCGTACAGGACCGACGCGTCGCGCTGCTCGAGCCGCACGTAGAGCTGGCCCGTCGACTGCGCGTCCCAGCCGCGCGCCGACGCGTCGCCCAGCACCGGGTAGCCGCGGTCGGGCTGCAGGTCGCGGAACTGCCGCTGGTCGCGCGGCCGGTCGGAGTCCCAGCCCATCGTGAGGAGCAGCGACTCGCGCACGCGGCCTTTCAGGAACATCGCGCCGTGCGCGGCGGCGGTTGCCTCGCCGTCCTGGCTCTCGTTCGCGAACTGCGCGATCGGCGATTCGAACGACAACTGCCGCGCGCCGCCCGCCGGGCCGCCGCCGCCGAAGCGCCGCAGCGAGACCACGCCCTCGAGCGAGCCCACCGCGATCAGCGGGCGCAGGTCGGGCACGAACTCGACCACCGCCGCCGTGCGGATCTCGCCCGCGGCCGCCGTCACGCGCACGTCGCCGGGCGTCCCGGGGGCGACCAGCGGCACGCGCAGAGCGCCACCCTCGACCGCCAGCTGCACGCCCGGCGCCGCCGGGTCCAGGTCGGTCGCGGCGAGCCGCGCGCTGCCCGCGTCCAGCGTGACCAGCGTGTGCTCGCCGACCGGAACGCCCGCGACGTCGACCGCGCGCAGCACGAGCGCCGCCAGGCTGTGGCCGTCGGCCGGCACGCCGTGCGGCGCGTCCAGCTCGAGCCGCGCGAACGGCCCGGGCGCGACCAGCCGCAGCGCGACGCGGCCCAGCGAGTGCGGCGGCGCCACCTCGAGCACGTTGACGCCCGGGCGCAGCTGCACGCCGACGTACTCCCACACCTCGAGGCCCTGGCGGGGCACCGACACGCGACGGCCGACGCGCGAGTCGGGCAGGACCTTGCCGTTCACGCGCAGCACGAGGCGCGTGCCGTGGCGGCCCTTCACCAGCACCGGCACCTGCGCGTACGCGACGGTGTCGAGGTCGGCGAGGCCGACGAAGCCCAGCTCGGGCTCGAGGTCGGGCAGCATGCGGTCGAGGGACGCCTGGTCGAACACGGCCGGCGCCGGCGCGACCGGCGCCGGGGCGGCCTGGGCCGCCGACACGATCACGGGCAGCTCGCTCTCGCCGGTCTCGATGCGCGAGGCGGGCAGCGTGCGCGGGTCGGGCACGGCGCGCGCGGCCGCCAGCACCTCGGCGCCGCGCCCCAGCACGCGCGCGCGCTCGTCGGTACCGCGGCCCTCGAACGCCAGCCGGCGCTCGATGGCCTCGCGCATCAGCGAGGTGTCGCCCACCGCCGCGAAGTCGGCACGCACCAGGTCGCCGCGCGTCAGGTCCACGAACCGCACGCCCGCGGGGCCCGCCGAGCGGTGGTCGCTCGCCGCGATGCGCGCCTCGGGCGGCAGCGTCGTGCGATCCACCTTGAGCGCGTGCGTGCGCGGCGTGAGCCCGGTCATGCTGTAGCGGCCGTTGCCATCGGTCACGGCGAACGTGCCGTCGTCGAGGTACAGGCGCACGCCGGCCAGGCCCGGCTCGCCGGGCGAGCTGCGCCCGTCGCCGTTCGCGTCGTAGAAGACCGTGCCCGTGACCATCGCCTCGTCCGCGAACGCATCGCCCTGGATGCGGACCACCGCCTGCGCCGCGTTCGACGCGACGTCGCCGGCGCGCGCGACGGCCTCGCTGCGCGCGTCGCCCGCGGGCGCCGCGGGGGTCACGCGCACGCGGTAGGTCAGCTCGGCCGAGGCGCGGGGTGCCAGCGCGCCGATCGCATGCCGCAGCACCGGCCCCGGCGAGCCCGCGGGATCGGCGAGCGGCGCGCCGTCCATGCGTGCGGTGCCGCGCACGTAGGCGACGCCCGGCGGCAGCACGTCGTCGACGAGCACCGCGGCGAGCGAACTGTCGGAGCGGTTCGCGACCTTCACGCGGTAGTCGAACTGGTCGCCCCACTCGACCACCGGCTTCGAGGCGGTCTTCTCGGCGAACAGCACGACCGGCGCCTCGGCGTCGACCGGGACGTCGAGCAGCACCGGGTCGCCGTCGGCCACGACCGCGAACGGGCCGCCGTAGGAGCCCGCCACGTCGATCGTGCGCGCGGCCCCGAACGACGCGGGGTCCGCGAGCGACGGGAACGTGTACGGCCCCGGCGGCGTGACCACGAGGCGGTAGGTGCTCGCGCCCACGACCGGGAACTCGTAGCGGCCTTCGAAGTCGGTCACCACGTCGGCGCTCGCGGGCGTGACGCCGTCGAGCTGGAAGACGCGCGCGAGCCCGCCCGCCGCGCCGCCGTTGCCGGCGCCCGTCAGGTCCACGAGCTGGACGCGCGCGCCCGCGACGGGCGAGCCCGAGCGCGAGTCGAACACCGTTCCGCCGGGCTCGACCCAGACGCTCGCCGCGGCGTCGGGCGAGCCGGTCACCGGCAGCGTCGCGGTGATGAGGTCGCCGCGCACCTGCTCGATCACGCCGTCGCCGACCAGCGCGAACGCGGGCGGGACCGCGACCGGCGCGCCGGTCACCCGGAAGACGCCCGTCGACGGGCCGGTCTCGATCGCGTCGAACGTGTCGAAGTCGGCGGCGAGGCGCGAGGCCAGCGAGATGCGCACCGTGTCGGGCAGCGCCGGGTTGCGGTCGAAGCGCGGCGCGATCGCCTGCACCCAGAGCGGCGCGCCGAGCGGCGTCGAGCGGATGCGCATCGCGTAGGCCGGGCTCGCGTAGAACGCCACGGTCACCGGCGTCGCTGCCGCGGTCACGTCCACCGTGTCGGTCACCGAGGCGGTCACGGACTGGAAGAGGCTCGTCGCGCGCAGCGACAGCCGCCCGAGCGACGGCCCCGGCGCCGACGCGGGCACGAGCGCCGTCACGAGCACGTCGGCCGAATCGCCGGCCGCCAGGTACAGCGTGCCCCCGTTCGTCACCGGCACGTCGCCCGTGCCGGCGAGCCCGTCGCGGTTCACGTCGCGTACGAGCGAGAACGAGGAGAAGTCGAAGTCGTCGCCGCCGAGGTCGATGGCCTCGAGGCGGAAGTCGCCGCCCGCGTTGCCGCGGTTGGCCAGCCGGTGCGCGAACGTGACCGCGCCCCCCGCCGTGCCGGCCGCGCGCCGGTCCGGCGCGAGGGAGACGAACTCGAGCGCCTGCACGATCGCGGTGACGGTGTTGCTCGTGCCCACGACGGGCGAGCCACTCGTGGAGTCGCTGCCCGCGGCGTAGGCCGTGTTGTCGATCGGCGTGCCCGCCGGCGGCGCCGCGAAGGCCGCGGAAGTCGCGCACAGCACGAGCCCGAACGCCCACGCGAGCGCGAGGCCACGCGGGGCGCGAGACATCCGGTCTTCGGGCATAGCTCGTGTCATGTGCGGATCCCGATGCCCCACGGGCCGGGCGGGACGGACCAGGGTGCCGTCCACGCCCGACGCCGGGAGGCGGATGCAGGAGCCGGCATCTTCCAGACCGGCTCCCACGACCGGCGCCACGCATCCCTACGCGACGACGGCCGGTCTGCTGTGATCAGAAAGTTCTCTCCGCGCGGTCAGGCAAGAGCCGACTCGCGGTGCGTCCGAGCCGCGACGTAGCCAGGACGGCGAAGGCGCGGCTGGATGCAGTGAGGCGGAGCAGGATGCGGAGCCGAACGTGCCGTGAGTCGGCTCTTGCCTGACCGCGCGGAGAGGTACCGCATTACGGGAACACGATCCGGACGCTGAACTGGATCACGGCGGTCTGGCCGGGACCCAGGACGCCCACGTTCGCGGTCACCGCACCGCTCGCCCCGTCGGCCGGCACCGAAATCGTGCCCACCGTCGAGCTCGCGGAAGCGGCGTTCCACGACCACGTGTTCGCCGGGGTCGCGTCGTTGACCACCACGCCCGACACCGGCGTCGTGCCGATGTTCGTGACCGTGATCTCGTAGCGGATGCACGCACCCGGCACCGCGCCGTAGGCGAGGTTGGCCGAGGTGAACGTCGAGTCCGCCACGCCGTTGCAGTCGCGATCCATGCACTGCGTCTTCGTGATCGTGAGCTGCCCGTTGATCACCGTCGTGCCGTCCGTCGCGTTCGCGACCGCCGGCACCGGGCCGGTGTAGGCCAGGTTCGACGTCGTCGCGGAGACCGTCGTCGTGTTGAGCTGGCCCAGCGGCGCGCCCGCCGGGGCGAAGACCTGCACGAACACGCGCACGCTCGCGCCCGGCGCCAGGCCACCGATCGCCGACAGGTCCGCGATCGGCGCGTCACCCGCGTCGAACACGCCCGAGGCGTTCGTGTCCCAGTACATGGCCGAGCTCCAGCCCGCCTGGTCGTTGGCCATCGTGAGCGCCACGAAGCTGCCGGTGCCGTCGCCTTCCGTGACGTTGCCGGCGTTCGTCAGCATGTGCGTGTAGACCACGAACCCGCCCGGCGCGACCTGGGCCGTGTTGTTCGGCACCAGCGTCAGGCTGCGGGTGACGTTCACCCGGACCTGGTCGTGGATGCGGTCCAGCGCCGCCGAGACCGGCGACCGCGAGCGGAAGAACAGGTCGACGTCGGCCGCCGCGGCGCCCGCCGGCACGTCCACGTCGGCGTACACCAGGACCGCGGTCCCCGGCGCCACGACGCCCGTGTTCGTGATGACGCTGTTCGACGCGTTGCGGAACGTGACCGACCAGCCGGCCGGCAGCGTGATCGCACCGAACGTGTTGTCGGTGCTCGCCGCCAGGTCGTAGTTGTCGTTCTGCGCGCTGGTGTTGTTCACGTACAGCGTGAAGCGCGACGTCGTGCCCGGGTTCGCCGTGTTGCGGATGACGAACGCCGCCTCGGGACCCGTGCCCGCGCCCGGCGCGCCCGGCAGCGCGGCGTCGTTCGTGAGGTCGACGGTGTTCCCGACGATCGACGTGAGCACGTCGGTGGCGACCGCCGAGACCAGCGGGTTCGTCCACGACGTGGCCGTCTTGGTGAGCGAGTACGGGCCGCCCGTGGCGCCCGAGGGCAGCTGGACGCGCAGCACCACGTCGTAGCTGGCGCCCGGCGCGATCGGACCCGTGTCCGGGATGCCGTTGCCGTTCGAGTCGGTGAGGAGCGCGAGGCCGCCCGTCTGGTAGAGCGACGCCGAGCTGCCGGCCGGGAACGAGCCCATGGCCACGGTGATGTCGAACACGTCCGTGCCGTTGCCCGTGTTGACCAGCGTGTTCGTGAAGTTCACGACCGAGCCCTGGAGCGCGCTCGGGACGGTCTGGCCCGTGAACGTCAGGGCGACGGTCTGGTTGACCGTGAACGACGCGAGGTTCGTGAAGAACGGGCCGACGTTCGCCGCGCCGTCGTTGTAGGCGTAGCGCGCCGAGTTGTCGATCACCTGCGGCGCCAGGCCCGGGTTCACGTTGACCTGGAAGGTCACGCTGCCCGACTGGCCCGGGGGCACCTGCGCGAGCTGCGCGGTGACCGCGCCGCCCGTGGCGACGTTGAAGTCGAAGCGGACCGTGTTCGGGACCACGCCCTGCGCGTCGGTCGAGTCCGCGTCGGTGAGCGCCGTCGCGCCCGTGACGCTCCAGCGCGCGCTGCCGGGCACGTACGTCATGCCGGCCGGGATCACGTCGGTCAGGCGCAGGCCGGAGGCCGTCGCGTTGCCCGAGTTGGTGTACGACAGGGTGTAGGTGTACGGGCCGCTCGGCGAGGCGCCGTTGTTCTGGCTGATCGCCTTCGTGACCGCGAGCACCGCGTTGCCCGTGACCGTCACCTGGTCGTCGTTGAACGCCGTCTGCGCGTTGTCGAACGTGCTGAGCGCCGAGACGCGGACGTTCGACACGTCACCCGCCACCTGCGTGCCGGGCACCGAGCCCATCACGACGAAGTGGAACTGCGCGCCGGCCGCGAGGGTGCCCGTGGTGGCGAGCGGGGTGAAGTTGTCGGCCACGCCGTTGGCGTCGGCGTCGGCGTAGATCGCGAGGCCCGTCAGGTCGAAGTCGTCGCCGCCCAGGTTCGCGATCGTGAGCGGGAACGCATCGCTGCCGTTGCCCGTGTTGGTCAGGACGTGCGGGAACGCGACCGAGCCGCCCGGCGCCGCGGTGCGCGTGCCGTTGGCGGTCAGCGTGAAGCTGGCCACCTGCTGCACGATCGTCGTCACCGGGTTGGACGTGACAGTGTGCGTCTGCGACGCCGCGTCCACGTAGGTCGCGGTCGCCGTGTTGCCGCTCGGCGTTCCCGCGGGCGGGGCGGCCTGCGCCGCGACCGCCAGCAGGATCATCGCCGCCAGGGCGGCCGCGAAGGCGCCGACCCCGACGAGGATGCGCCGGCCGAAGCCGGCGTTCTGGCTGTTCATGTGCTCACTCCGAGGGTTGGTGTGGTCACGAACGATGGGACATCACGCGAAGCCGGCGTGGCGCCGCCGCCGATCGCGCGGGTGCGCGAACGGCACGCGCGGACACGCGGCCATGGAAAAAGGGACCGGTGTCCGGAACTCAGTGCGCGTTGGCGGCGACGCTCGCGAGCGGGGAGACCCGCATGCGCGCGCGCACCGTGCGCGACTCCTTCACCGCCAGCGTCCCGATGGGCCAGCGCAGCGCGCGGTACTCGGCGAGGGGGACCTCGCGGGTGACCTCGCGCCCGTCGGCCGTGCGCTGCTTCCGCACGAGCGGGACCGGGGCGAACGTGACGCCGTCGGTGCTCGCCAGGACCACGACGGGCGCCGCGGTCTTCGGCAGGTATTCGAGCCCGTTCGGCACCGGCAGCGTGGCGTCGAGCGCGCGGACCGCGCCCCGACCGTCGTTGCGGTAGGTCGCGCGGTACTCGATCACGTCGCCGGGCCGGGCCTTCTCGGCGTTCACGAGGACTTCCTTGCCGTCGACGAGCGTCACGCGCTGCGCGGAGAGCGCCACGTGGACGTCGCCGTCCGCGAACGCGAGCGCCGGGGCCAACAGCGCCACCGACACGATCGCGAACGCGAGCGTGCGCCTGAGGATTGCGAACATCATCCGGAACCTCCCTGGTGGGTCCGAGGGACGAACGCGGTTCGCCGCCCGGCGCACTGGCGCCGCGCACGACGATCCGCTTCGAGGCTCCGTGTGTGTCGCGAGATGGGGGTCAGCGGGGTGCGCCACCCGACGCTCAGGCTGAGGGGCCGGAAGCCACGGGTCGGATGCCTCGCCCGCGTTATCGGGCTGCGCCCGGCCGGGCCTTTAGCCCCGAGTGGCGTTTCGCAACGCCCAAGTGGCGGGAGGCAAGGCGGATGGCGGGGGCGAGCCATCGGCGGGCCGAGGCCGATGCGGGAGGGGATCGCCCCGGCCGGGCGCGGGCACCTTGCTTGCGGGGACCCCGCTGCGTGGCCCCGCCGCGCGACGCGCCGCGCCCGGCCGTTCACGTCGGCGCGTTCGCGACGGCCCAGGGGGCGGCGCCGCCCCCTCGGCGCTCAGGCCGTCCGCTCGGGCAGGACGTAGTCGAACACGTACGAGTGGGCCTTGCCCTCGATCACGATCTGCATGCCGCCGGACAGGCCCTCGAGCTCGCCGGTAGCCGAGTCGGGGACGACGCGGACCTCGAGCGACGGGACGCCGCGGGTCATGACGCCCGTGTGGTGCAGCACGAACGAGCCCGCGCGGCCGTGCAGCGTGCCGGTCACGCGCTCCATCGCGACGTAGGCCGCCGAACCCTTCACCGAGCCCATGGCGCTCAGCATCTCGCCGCGGCTCGTTGCCTCGAGGTCGCCGCGATAGACCTTGTCGAGCGACATGCGCCCGAGCGCGGACTCCGCCGCCACGTCGGAGAGCGGCTGCGGGGCCAGCTTCACTTCGAACGGGCCGGCGGCACGGGCGGTCATGGTGATCAGGCCTTTCGGACGGTCATTGTCCTTCCAGCTCCGCGACATCGGCGAGGTCGCGTGGCCGGCCGAGTGAACGCTTGTTGCGTACGAGGTCGTCGCGGCCGATGAACGACACCGGCACGCCGCCGAGTTCGCCGAGCTCCCGCCGCTCCCACGCGTCCGTGAAGTCGACGCCGGTGAGCGAGGTCAGCAGGTCGATTCGGCCCGGAGCGACACCCATCTGGAAGACGAGGTTCTGGGCGGAGAGATCCTCTTCGCGCAACGACTCCAGTGGGGCGCCGAACTCGCGAAGCGCCGCATAGACCCGCGCCGCATTCGCCGGCGCCGCGTCGAGCCAGAGGTCGAGATCGCCGGTCGCCCGGGGTTGCGCGTACCTGCCGACCGCGAAGGCGCCCACGACCAGGAAGCGCGCCTCAGCGTCGGACAACGCGCGCAACAGATCGACAAAGTCCCGGTTCATCCGGATTCCATCCTTGAAGGGACCACTGGAGTACCGTCACCTGCCAGACGGCCTCGACGCGCTCGTCCGGCGTGAGCGCCTGCCAGTCGGCACGCGAGAGCGCGTCGGCCTCGGGGCCGAGGCGGGCACGGCGGATTCGAAGGTGGTCGCGTCGCACGGCGTTCATGGCGCGCCGAACATAGCATGCAGGCCCGTCGTCGAATCGACCCGAGTTCGGTCGCGGGCGAAGGGCGACAGCGCTCGCGAGCCGTCAGCCGCCGGGCTGCTCCTTCGCCGTCGCCGCCCGGGGGCGAAAGCCGTTCGCGCGGTGGGTGCCGTCGCAGAACGGCGGGTTGCCGGTGCCGCCGCAGCGGCAGAGCGCGGCGCGGCCGGTGGTGCGGATCGGGTTGCCCTCCTCGTCGAACAGCTCGAACGCGCCTTCGACGTAGTAGGGGCCGTTGTGGCTCGCGAGGATCGCCGTCGATGCCGGGACGCTCTCGGCCGGCGCCGCCTCGGCCTCGCCATCGAGCCGGTACTGGAGCGCACCGGAGGGGCACTTGCGGATCGCGGCCGCGATCGCGTCGGGGCTCGCGGCCTCGGGCGCGACCCAGCGGCGGCGGCGCACGTCGAACACGGCCGGCAGCGTGCGCAGGCAGACGCCCGAGTGCGCGCACACGTTCGGGTCGAACGTCACGGTGATGCCGGGCGCGGAATAGCTCTGCAGGCGCTTCATCGGGTTCCTCCGCGGATGGATGCGGGGCGGTGTGCGGCGCGATCGCTTCCGGCGGAAGCTAGCACGCGGCGCGAGGGGCGGGCACCGAACGTGGCCGCGCCTTTCGCGCCGTGATCCCGATCAGCGAACGACCGCCACGAAGCGCACGGGATCGCCCACGCGGATCGTGCCCGTGCGCACGACCGTGCCGTAGACGCCGGCGTTGACCTGGTTGAGGCGCGCGACGGTCTTGAGGACGCGCGCGTCGCGGGCGGCCGTGTCGGGATCGAGATTGACCATCACGCAGCGCAGGTCGCGCACGGTCACGCTCACGGCGGGGCCGTCGTCGCGATCGCCGAACACGAGCACGCCGCCGACCCACGCGTCCTCGCGGAACGGTTCGCGCTCCGGTGTTTCGAGCACGACGTTGGCGCGGAAGCGCCGGCGGTCCAGCTCGAGCCCCGCCTGGCGGCCGATGCCGGCCATGGTCGCGAGCGCGATCACCGACACCGGAGCGTCGTCGAAGATCCCGCCGCGGAGGTTCATCAGCTCCACGGGGCTGCCGAGGCGCCCCGCGATCTCCTCCCGCAGCTCGTCGCCGCGCAGCGCGAGCTCGCGGCCGTCGGGCGTGAGCACGTGCGTCGGCCGGGGATCCTCGGAGCCCTCGTCGGAGCCCTCGTCGAACCCGAGCGGGCGGTACAGGATCAGCTCGCCGACTCGGCTCGCGGAGAGCCACGGGAAGGCGCTCTCGTCCCCGAGCTTCCGGAACGCGAAGCGCCGGTCGCCGGCGAACCCGTGCCAGCCGAGCACCGCGGACTCCGCGGGGATCCCGGCCATCGACTTGACCGGATAGCGCACCAACTCGTGCACGCGGCCGACGACGGGCGTCATGCTCCGCCCCTGCGCGACGGCACGCCGAGCCCGTACCGGACGTCGCCGCGCAGCAGAGCGGGAAGCCCGCCGAAGCAGCACGTGGTCCACGAGAGCCCGTGGAATCCGTTCTTCACGATGCCCGTCTGCGGGTGCTTCAGCTGGACCGTTCCGGCCATCGTCGCTCCTCGCGGGTCGATCGGGGCGCGCGCCGCGCGCCGCTGCGGGAATCCCTGCTCGGAGTCGTACGGCGGGCGGGTCTTGTGGTCAACCACGCCTGCCGGACGGGGCGCGCGGTCGGGTGAACCTCGCTCGCGCACCTCCGTGCGCCATCTTCGCGAGGGCCAGCGTCGTCACGGCGGCGAGGTCGCGCGCGTTCCGCACCTCGAGGCGCACCCCGCGGCCCTCGGCGTATTTCGGCGCGGCGTCGAGTTGCGCCAGGCAGGGAGCCGGGAGCGAGGCTTCGCGCGCCGCCGCGACCGCCTTCTCGCCCAGGACGAGCCCGGCGCGGAAGTACTTCTCGAACGGCGTCAGGTAGACGACCGTGCGATTGCCCTGCCGGAGGCGCAGCGTCAAGTCGCCGGTCGTGGTGCCGCGATTCCACGCCTTCTCGAGCGGCGCGAGTTCGGCCTCGAGTCGTTCGATCAGCGCGGTCCAGTGGACGTGGCTGCGACCGAGCTTGCCCCGCAGCTCCGCCGGGCCGGGTTCGCGTGATGCCGCGACTTTCGAGGTCGGTGCCATGTGCCCTCCGCGGCGCATGCTCGCAGATCGGGCCGCGCGAGGCGGACGGGCTCCGCCCGGTGGCGAACGTCGGCGGGTCCGTTCGAAGGGCGGCGCTCCCGCGCGCGCCTTCCTACGCCGCCTTCTTCGCCTCCAGCGTGCGCCGGTAGACGTTGAGGCGGCAGGGGACCGGGCCCAGCTTCACGTCCACGCCGGCCACCTCCATGCCCGTGCCGCTCGCGATCGGGCTCGGCAGGTAGAGCGGCAGGCCGAGGCGCAGCTGCCCGTCGCGGCCGGCCATCTGCGACTTCACCTTGCCCGCGACGATGTTCATGATCTC
>CAZIXL010000003.1:0-19756 GCA_964542885.1 uncultured bacterium | reverse complement strand
CGGCCGCGCTGCGCGCCCGCGGCGAAACACGCGGTCACGGCCGCCGCGAGCGCGGCGCGCGCGAGCGCCACGCGCCGCCGCGGGCCCGCGCCGAGGGCCGCGGCCACGGCGACCGAGGCGGCCGGGAGGGCCGCGAGGATCGCGAGGGCCGCGTCGGGGTGCCGAGGCATGTCGTGCTGCGAACCCAGTGTGCGGGGGGTCACGCTCGAGTTCTCCGGGGCCCGGGGGTGGCCGACACGAAGCACGCCGCGTGGGGCCTGCCCGCGGCGCGACGGCCCCCAGTCTCGCCCGGAAGCGGCAGAACTGAACGGGCGTTCTCGCCAGCGCGCGACGCCGCGACGCGCGCGCGCGGAAGTGCCGGGAAGTCCGTCGGGGCGGCGTGCGTCGCGCGGTCGCGCGGCGCGACTCAGCGACGCTCGCGGATCTCCGCGAGCGCCTGGCGGTGCGCCGCGAACGCGATCGGCTCGGGCAGCCGGTCGAGCGGGAACCAGTCCGCCTCGGTCGCGTCGTCGCCGGGGACCAGCTCGCCGCCGTCGCGCTCGGCCGTGTAGAGGATGAGGACGGCGCGCACGCGCGGGTCGTCGAAGCCCGCGTACACGCCGAACAGCCCCGAGAGCCGCGCCCCCAGGCCCGTCTCCTCGCGCAGCTCGCGGATCGCGGACTGCTCGGGCGTCTCGCCGGCCTCCATGAAGCCGGCCGGGATGCACCAGGCGCCAGCCCGCGGCTCGAACCTCCGCCGCACGAGCAGCACGCGCCCGTTCTCGACCAGCAGCACGCCCGCGGCGGGAACGGGGTTGTGGTACCAGATGAAGCCGCAGGCCGGGCAGGTCGGGCGCAGCGTGCCGTGCTCGTCGCGAGGCTCGAGCGCGGTGGCGCAGCGCGGGCAGAAGCGTGGTTCGAGCGGGGACATGGGGCGCGCAGCGTAGGCGGCGCACGGTGGGCGTGCAAACGCACGCGCCGCGGGCGGCGAACCGAAACGGCCGGACCCGTACCCGGGCCCGGCCGCTCGCCTGACGTCGCGTCGAGGGGGCGCCGCGCTGCACCGTGCCGCCGAACTTCGCCCCATGCTGAGCACCTTTCGGTGCCGGCGGTCGGTCGGCGCCCCCCCTTGCGACGTCGGAGTTCCGCGCGCCGGACGGACGCGCGGCACTGCGTCAGCGACGCTCCTGGATCTCCTTCCTCAGCGCCCGAACCTCGTCGCGAAGCTCGTCGAGCTGCTGGCGAAGGCCTTCGTCGTCCGCCTCCCCCTTGAGGCGGACTTCGAACTTCTGGTCGTCCCCCTGCCGGCCTGGCCCCACGAACGTCCTGTTCCCGTCGCGCAGTCGCAGGACGCGCGGCGAATCCTCCAACTCGACACCGACGGTCCGCACCTGGCCACGGCGCACGACGGTGAGCTGCGTCCTGCCGTTCTCACCGCGCAACGCCTGCACCAGGTCGTCCGCGTCGTCCACCCGCTCGTCGCCGACGCGGGTGATGATGTCCCCTGCGCGAAGGCCGGCCTTCTGCGCGGGGGTGTCCTCGAGGACCTCGAGCACGAGCACGCCCTTGCTCCCCGAAGCTCCGAGCGCGGACGCGAGGTCCTCGCTCAACGACTGGATGCGCACGCCGAGCCGCCCGCGGCCCGACATCGCCATGAGACCGGGCAGGTCGAAGTCCGTGCCCAGGCGGCCCAGGTGCTCCTGAAGTTCCTTCGAGTCCGGCCCGTCGCTCGAGTACCACCGCAGCGTGCGCTTCGGCTCGGCGGGCGCCTTCGGCGCGCGCGGCGCGGGCGCCATGCGGGGCACCGGTGCCACGTCGGGCACCGGCGGCACCGGCGCGACGCGATCCTCGTCGCCCGAGTCGTCGGGACGCGAGTCCAGCCGCACCGAGAGCGTGCGGCGGTCGCCACCGCGCGAGAACGTGATCGCCACGCTCTCGCCTTCGCGCGCGTCGCCGATCACGTCGGACAGCTCGGCCGGCGAGTTCACGTCGTGACGGTCCACCGACAGGATCACGTCGCCCTTCTTGAGCCCCATGCGTTCCGCGGGGCTGCCCGGCACGATGCGCGCCACGAGCACGCCGTAGTCGGGCAGGTCGAGCGCGTCGCGCAGGTCGGAGGTCACTTCCTGGGTGTACACGCCGAGCCAGGCCCGCGCCGACGCGACGGTCGGCGCGGCGAGAACCGCGAGCGCGGCGAAGAGCACGAGCCAGCGAAGTGGCTTCGTTCTACGCATGAACTTCCCCCTGTGTTAGCTTGCCGGATCCTGGGCGGGGATCGCGATGAGCTGTCGGGTTAGACAGGCGAGTCCCCCATTTGGTTCCACGAAGTTCTCCGCAGTCCTCCGCACTCGACGCCCGGAAACCCGCGCATGAAGGTCAGAGACGTGTTAACGCTCGCCGTCGAGGACGTCGCGCTCGGCGGCAAGGCGCTCGCCCGCCACGAGGGGCGCGTCGTCTTCGTGGACCGCGGACTGCCGGGCGACCGCGTCTCGGCCCGCCTCACGAAGGTGAAGCGCACGTTCGCCGAGGCGCGCCTCGAGTCCGTCGAGTCGCCGGGCCCGCAGCGCGTGCCCGCGCGGTGCGCGCACGTGGATCGCTGCGGTGGCTGCCGGCTCCAGGAGATGCCGTACGAAGCCCAGTGCGCGCTCAAGGAGCGCCAGGTCGCCGAGGCGCTGCGGCACCTGGGCGGGATCGCGGAGCCGCCGGTGCGCCCGCTCGTGCCGGCGCCCGACCCGTGGCACTACCGGAACAAGATGGAGTTCAGCTTCATGCAGGACGCGCAGGGCGATCCCGTGCTCGGCCTGCACGAGCGCGGCACCTTCGACAAGGTGTTCGAGGTGCACGAGTGCCACCTGCCCTCGCCGCTCGTCGTCGCGATCGTGCGCCTCACGCAGCGCTTCGCGCGCGAGCACCGCTGGCGCGCGTACCACCCGTCGCGGCACGACGGCGTCGCGCGCTTCCTCATGATCCGGCACCTGCCGCTCACCGCCGAGTGCGCCGTGCACCTGATCGCGGTCGCGGACCGGCTCGACGGCCTCGCGGAATGGGCGGCGGCGGTCGCCGCGCTCTCGCCCGAGGTGAAGACCGTGACGCTCGGCCTCAACGGCTCGCGCGCCAACGTGGCCGTGATGGAGGAGGAGGTCGTGCTGCACGGCACGGGCGCGATCGTCGAGCGGCTGCACGGGCTCGAGTTCGAGGTCGTGGGCAACGCGTTCCTGCAGACCAACAGCGCGCAGGCGGAGCGCCTCTACGCCGCCGCGCTCGAGGCCGCGCGCCTCGAGGGTGGCGAGACCGTGCTCGACGTGTACTGCGGTGCGGGCACGCTGACGCTGCTCTTCGCGCGCGCCGCCGCGCGCGCGGTCGGCGTCGAGAGCGTTCCCGACGCGGTCGAGCGCGCGCGGCGCAACGCCGTGCGCAACGGGCTCGCGGGCACGCGCTTCGAGTGCGGCGAGGCGCGGCAGGTGCTGCGCGAGTGGGCGAAGGGCCAGCGCGAGGGCGCCGTGAAGCCCGACCTGGTGGTGGTGGACCCGCCGCGCGCGGGCCTGCACCCGCGCGTCGTGTTCCGCGTCGCCGAGCTGCGGCCGCGCCGGATCGTGTACGTCTCGTGCAACCCGGCCACGCTCGCGCGCGACCTGAAGGACTTCGCCGCGAACGGCTACCGCCTCGCCGAGGTCACGCCGTTCGACATGTTCCCGCACACCCCCCACATCGAGTGCGTGGCGCGGCTCGAGCCGGCACCGGCGTAGGCGCGCCGGGCCGCGGCCCCTTGCAAAAGGCATGACCCGGCCCGCGCGGGGCGCGTGCTACGCTTTCCGGCCATGAAGACACCCCTGCGGGTCCTCCTCGCCCTCGCGGCGCTCGCCGCCCTCGCCTCCGCCCCGTTCGCCGGCCCCGCTTCGAAGGTGGTCGACAGCGGCCGCCTGATCGTCCTCGACCGCGGCACGCCGGTCGGCTACGAGGACTTCGAGTACGACCGGCAGGGCGATTCGCTGCTGGTGTCGGCGATGCACACCCGCGGCGTCCGCGAGGCCGACGGGAAGACGTCCCGGTGGCTGAAGAAGTTCGGGCTGGTCGCGGACGCCCGCGACTACGGCCTGCGCAGCTACACGTCGAACCTCGAGTACGGCGGGCACACGACGGTGCGGGGCGTGATCCCGGGCGACACCGCGATGACGGTGTACACCGAGATCGACGGGCAGGGCGACGCGCTGCGGCTGGCGCAGCCGCCGGGCCGCATGTTCGTCATGGACCCGTTCATGTTCACGCTGTTCGACCTGGTCCTGCGCAGCGTGAGCGCGCAGTCGCTCGCGAAGCGCCCGGTCGAGATGGTCACGCTCGGCGAGACGCCCGAGCCCGTGCGCGCGACGGCCACCGCCGCGGGGCCGGACACGATCCAGTGGGGCGGCCACGGCATGGTCGCGCGGCGCTACGTGCTGGACGACGGCCAGAACACGTTCGTCGCCTGGGTCTCGCCCGAGGGCCAGATGCTGCGGCTCGTGCACCAGGGCGGCACGCTCGAAGTGCTGCGCGAAGAGCCGAAGGCGGCGCCTGCGAAGCCGCAGCGCTGACGCGGCCGGTACGCGCACGGCCCGGGAGCCCCGGCGGCTCCCGGGTCGTCGCGTGTCCGGCGGCGGGCCGCGTCAGTCGCGCGCGGCGGCGCGCGCCCGTGCCTCGAGCCAGCGCACCAGCAGCCGCACGCCGAATGCGTTCGCGCCGCGCGGCGAGTCGGCGCGCTCGCCGTACGTCCACGCGGTGCTCGCGATGTCGAGGTGCGCCCAGCGCAGGCCCTTCGCGAAGTGCCCCAGGAACGCCGCGGCCGTGCACGCGCCTCCCTCGCGCCGCTCGTTCGAGTTCACGAGGTCGGCGGTATCGCTCTTCATCTCGGCCAGGTAGTCGTCCCAGAGCGGCATGCGCCACAGCCGCTCGCCGGCCGCTTCGCCGGCGGCCTGCAGCTCGGCCGCCAGCCCGTCGTCCCGGGTGAAGAGTCCCGCGGCCGCGCGGCCCAGCGCGATCGAGATCGCGCCCGTGAGCGTGGCGAGGTCGACGACGACCTCCGGCTCGTAGCGCTTCGCCCAGCCGAGCGCGTCGGCCAGCAGCAGCCGGCCCTCGGCGTCGGTGTTCGTGACCTCGATCGTGGTGCCGTCGAGCGCGCGCACGACGTCGCCCGGCTTGAGGGCGCGGTCGCTCACCATGTTCTCGGCGCTGGGCACGAGCCCGACCAGGCGGAACGGCAGCTCGAGCGTCGCGCTGGCCGCGAAGAGCCCGATCACCGCCGCGGCCCCGGACATGTCGTACTTCATCTTGCTCATGCCCTCGCGCGGCTTGAGCGAGTAGCCCCCGGTGTCGAAAGTGACGCCCTTGCCGACCACGACGACGGCCGGCACCTTCCGCGTGCGCCGGGCGGCCGCCACCGTCGGTTCCTTCTCGAGCACCACGAAGCGGGGCGGGTGCGCGCTGCCGCGGCCGACCGCGAGCACGCAGCCCATGCCCAGCCGCTCCATCGCGGCCACGTCGAGCACGGTGGCCTTCGCGCCGACGGCCTTCGCCACCTCGCGGGCCCGCGCCGCGAGCCGGTCCGGCACCAGGTCCTGGGAGGGCGTGTTGGCCAGGTCGCGCGCGAGGCACACGGCCTCGCCCTGCACGACGCCGCGCGCCAGCGCGGCCGCGACCGTGCGCGCGGGCGCCGCCGTGGCGAGCACCTCCGCGCGTGCGACGGGCGGGCGGCCGTCGCGCCGGTAGGCGTTGTGCTGGTAGTGGCCGAGCACCAGGCCCTCGCCGATCGCGGTCGCCTGCGCCTCGTCGGGCGCGGCGCCGTCGTGCAGGGCCAGCGCGAGCGTGCGCGCGCCCAGCTCGCGGCCGAGGCGCGCCGCGTGGGCGGCGGCGGCCGCGAAGCTCCCGGCGCCGTCGCCGTCCGCGGCCCCGAGGCCCACGAGCAGCACGCGCTTCGCCTTCACGCCCTTCGGGTAGAGCAGCGCGGTCTCGGCGGACTTCGCGCGGAAGTCGCCGGCGCGCACCACGGCCGACACGGCCCCGCGCGTCGCGCGGTCGAGTGCGAGCGCCGCGCCCGTGAGCTTCGAGCCTTCGTGAACGCCCACGGCGAGCACGTCGGCGGTGCGCGTCGCGAGGGGGGACCTGCGCAGGAAGACGTCCATGGGAATCTCCGGGTTCGGCGCAAGCGCGCCTCGGTGGCCACGATACGGCGGCACAGTACCGCCGGCCCGGAACCGGCGCACGGCGGGAGCGCCCGCCACCGCGAGGCGGCGCTTGCGCGCCCGGCGGGCGCACGGCAATCTCCGCGCCGTCTCCGAGTCTCCCCGAACGTTTCCCTCACGCCACGGCACGGACGCCGTCGCCGCCTGGAGGAATTCATGATGCTTCGCCGTTCGCTCGTCGCTCTTTCCATGCTTCTCGCCCTTGCCGCGTTCTCGGCGGGCTGCGGCCAGAAGGCCGACCAGACCGCCGGCACGTCCACGAGCGACAGCCTCCTCGCCACGAACCCGATCGAGCAGCCGGAGGGTGGGATCGAGCCGCAGACGGGCGTGACGCCCGAGCCCGGGACCAAGGCCGAGGAGCCCGCGCCGACGCCGAAGCCGACGCCGCCGCCGGCGAAGAAGCCCGCGCCGGCGAAGCCGGAGAAGCCGTCGGCGATCGTCCCCGCCGGCACGGGCATCAAGGTCGGCATGGACGTCGCGCTCAACACCGAGCACGCGCAGGTCGGCGACACCTGGAGCGGCACCGTGAAGGACGCCGTCACGGTCGGCTCGGCCGCGCCGTTCCCCGCCGGCAGCGTGGTGCACGGCGTCGTCGCCGCGGTGGCGGGCGCCGAGAAGGGCTCGCGCGCGTTCTTCGTCCTGCGCATCACCTCGATCGAGGCGAACGGCGCCACGCACGAGATCGCGGCGACGGCCGACAGCATGATCGCCGGCTCGACGACCAAGCGGAACGTCGGCGCGATCGCCGGCGGCGCCGCGGCCGGCGCGCTGCTCGGCAAGGCGATCGGCGGCAGCGGCAAGGGCGCGGTGATCGGCGGCATCCTCGGCGGCGCGGCGGCGACCGGTGCGGTCGCGGCGTCGAAGGGCTTCCAGGTCGAGGTGAAGCAGGGCCAGGAGGTCGTCTTCCACGTGAACAGCGACACCAAGATCGTCCTCTGACGCACGCCCGGCAGCTCGCGGCGCGGCGGCCTCCGGGTCGCCGCGCCGTTCGTCTTCCGCGCCTGGCCGGGCGGGCGAGGTTGTCCCGATGCGTACCCTGCGGGTTCCCCGGCTGACCCGTGCGGTACACCGCGTGGCCCTGCCGCAAGCCGCAGGCGTTGGGGCGCTTGACGTTGGCGGGACGACCGTGGTGGCACATCGGGTGCTTTTCAGGGCTGCCAGTGACCCCATCACCCCGCCCTGGGTGACCCGGGCCGGCTCCGTGCCGGCCACGACGCTGGAGGAACCATGAAGAAGCTCGTCGCGCCCGTTCTCGGTCTCGCCCTGGTCGCCGCGCTCGCCGCCGGCTGCGGCAAGACCTCCGATGTCCAGCCCCAGGCCTCCGCGGTCACGCCGACGGCCGAGGACGTGAGCCAGGTCAACGACGCCCTCGCCGCGAACACGCCTTACGTCGAGGAGAACGAGTACGAGAGCGGCGATCCCGCCGAACTCGACCCCGCCCAGGGCTTCGGCGCGAACCACCCGGTGTTCTGGTGGCGCACGATCCGCTCGGTGACGCGCCGCTACGAGACGACGTTCGCCGATCCCGATTCGAACGGCCGCCCGACCACGGCCTACGTCGACGTGAACAAGCGCCTGCTCGGCACCTTCAACGTGCTCATGGGCGATTCGGCGTCGACGCCCGACTCGCTCGTGCGCAAGCCGCTCGACGACCACTGGCAGCGCCGGCTGGTGTTCCGCCGTTCGCCCGCCGACAGCAACGCCAACCCGCGCGCGATGTGGCGGCTCGCCGGGACGAGCGGCGTCGAGGTCACCTCGGCGAACTCGGTCACGCGCATCCAGTCCGTGCGCGTGCAGGCCGGGGCGCTCGACACGACCATCACCGACCCGCTGCAGATGCACCGCCTGCGCCGGGTGCTCTACATCCCGGTGAACACGCCGGTCACGGTCACGGTCACCACCGCCTCGCCGAACGACCTGGTGCTGCTCTACCGCTGGCACCACCGCTTCCGCTTCCACAACAACGGCGACAACTCGTACACGTACCAGTGGACGACGAGCAACGATCCGGGCCTGCGCCACTTCGGCGTGAACGCGCTGTCGTGGGGCACGATCTTCGACGCCTCCGCGCCGTACGACTCGCACGCCTGGCTGTTCCCGTTCGTCGTGAACCCCGGCGAAGCCTCGTTCGGGCTGTAGGACTTCCCCCGAACGACCGCGGGCGGCCCGTCGCGAGACGGGCCGCCCGATCGTTTTCCGGTGCCGCGACTACTCCTCGTCGCGTTTCGTGCGCTGCTCGCGGAAGAGTTGCGCCCAGGCCTCGACCTCGGCCTTGCTGAGCGAAGCCGGCTTGTCGGCCTCCTCGCCGCCGCCCTCCGGGGCCGCGGTGCGGGGCCCGAGCGCGCTCGCGAGGAACAGGTCCGAGAGCGAGACGTCGGCGCCCATCGCGCGCGCGTGCCGCGCGACCTCGAGGTCCGAGGTGACGACGGTCACGCGCTCGGCGCGGTCGACCTCGGCCTCGACGATCCGCCGGATCAGGTCGTCCGCCTTGTCGGGCGGCGTCGAGAAGCGCTGCTCGACGCGTCCGGAGCGATCGTCGCGTCCGCCCCCTTCGGCCCCGTCCCACACGATCACGAACCGCGCGGGCTCGCCGCCCATGACCCACGACAGCAGGTTCACGAGCTTCTCGCGCGCCTCGCGCAGCGACCGCTCCTTCCCCGGCCGCAACTGGGGCGAGCGGTGCACGATGTTGTACCCGTCGAGCACGATCAGGCGTTCGGACATGCGCGCAGGCTCGGGCATCGCCGCAGCGCCGTCAACGCGGGCGGGCGAACGGACGGGCTGGACCCGAGGCCGTTCCGTTCCGGCCGGGGTGAGCGAACTCGATCGCACCCGCGCGGCGACCCGGCGACGTGGTGAGCGCGGCAGGCGAGGACGAACGCACCCGCGAAAGCGCGACGCGCCGGGGCGGGAGGCTCCGGCGCGTCGGGAGGTTCGCGAGGAGTCGCGGGAGCGCTACTGGTTGCCGCCGCGGGACGTGTGGACGATCCGGCCCGCGTCGCCCACGGCCCAGCCGCGCAGCGCGTCGACGAAGAACACGCCGTTCAGCGCCTCGGCGCTGCTCGCGACCTGCGGCGACCAGTTCGCGCCGCCGTCGAGCGTCTTGAGCACCGCGCCGCCCGCGTTGTCGCCCACCGCGTAGCCCGTCATCGCGTCCGTGAACATCACGCCGCGCAGGTCGTACGAGTTGCCGAACGTCGACGACGACCACGCCAGCGAGTCCGTCGTCGCGCTCGTGCGCACGCGCGCGCCCTGGGCGCCCACGCCCCACGCCAGCGTGTTGCTGGCGCGCCAGACCGACGTCAGCTCGAGGCCCGTCACCGACGGCTGCACGATGTACCAGCTGCGGCCGCCGTCGTGCGTGCCCAGGATCACGCCGTTGCCGCCCATGGCCCAGCCGTTCGAAGTGTCGGCGAACGACACCCCGTTCAACTGCTGCGCCGTCGGATGCGTGCGCGACCACGTGCCGCCGCCGTCGGCCGTGCGCACCACCACCCCGCTCGCGCCCACGAACCAGCCGTGGTCCGCGTCGGCGAAGCGCACGCAGCGCAGGTTCTCGCTCGCGCTCACCGTCAGGTCGCGCGTCCACGACGCGCCGCCGTCGGTCGTCTTGAGCACCGTGCCCGCGTTGCCGGCGGCCCAGCCGTCCTGGTCGGAGGTGAACCACACGCTGTTCAGGTCGTTCGTCGTGCCGCTCGTCACCGTCGCCCACGTCTCGCCCGCGTCCGTCGTGCGCACGATCGTGCCCAGCGCCCCGACCGCGAAGCCCTTGCGGCCGTCCGGCTGGAAGAACACGCCGTTCAGGTTGCGCGCCGTGTTGCTCACCTGCGTGGACCAGCCGTTCGTGCCGTAGACGTAGACCATCGCCGAGTCCGAATGGCCGCCGGCCGTCGCGACGACCCACGTCACGCCTTCGCCGGTCGCGGTCGCGAGGCCCGTCGTCGACAGCGAGACGACGCCCGGCGTGGTCGTCGTCCAGTTGAACGTCGCGCCCGACACGGCCACGTCGAGCGTGTCGTAGGCGGTGGCGACGAATTGCAGCGTCCCCCCCACGGCCAGCGAATCGCTGGTCGGCAGCAGGGCCACGCGCGAGAGCGGCGGCAGGACCACGGGCGGGGTGAGCGGCGTCGAGCTGCATCCGGCGGCCGCGAGGGCCAGCGCCGCGAGCCCGGACACGACGAGGTGCCGGACCGCGAGCGAAACGGGGCGAGCGACTCGCATAGGAAGGGGATCCCCTGACGTTGCGGAAGGCCCGGCACCGGGAAGCGGTGCCGCGCGCCGCCGGCCGGACGGGCGCGGGACCTTCCTATCGGAACGACCGAGTTATCGGCAAGCACCCGGCCGGGATTGACCGCGGATCCGGTCGCGCCGGCCGGGCCTCCCGGAGGGCGGCCGCGCCCGGCGCGGCGCCCCGGCGCGAGCCGTCCGTCCGCCCGGGGCGACCGTTCGCCGGGCCGCGGCCCGCGGCGGGCTCGCCGGGCTTGAGGGAAGCCCGGCGCGGCCCTACCGTGGGCGACCGTCGCCGATCCGAAACCGCGGCGCGCACCCCTCCTCCCCGGGATCCCGCCATGCTCGAAGTCCAGAAGGTCCGCAAGGTCTACGACGACCGCCCCGTCGTGAACGACGTCTCGTTCGACGTCCAGCAGGGCGAGATCTTCGCGCTGCTGGGGCCCAACGGCGCCGGCAAGACCACCCTCATCCGCATGATCACCGACATCATCAAGCCCGACGGGGGCCGGGTGATGCTCGCGGGCAAGCCGCCGGGTGATCCGCAGCGGCCCCGCATCGCCTACCTGCCCGAGGAGCGCGGGATCTACAAGAAGGTGCCCGTCCTGGACGCGCTCGTGTACTACGGCGAGCTGAACGAGCTCACGACGCGCGACGCGCGCCGCGCGGCCATCGCGCTGCTCGAGGAATTCGAGCTGGCCGCGTGGGCGAAGAAGCAGGTGAGCGCGCTCTCGAAGGGCATGCAGCAGAAGCTGCAGCTGTGCAGCGCGCTCATCGGCGAGCCGCAGCTGCTGATCCTCGACGAGCCGTTCACCGGCCTCGATCCCGTGAACGTGGCGCTGCTCGAGGACGTGCTCAAGCGCCGGCGTGCCGCCGGGACCACCGTGCTGCTCTCCACGCACCAGATGAACAAGGTCGAGCAGCAGTGCGATCGCGCGCTGCTCATCAACCGCGGCCACATGGTGCTCTACGGCCGCGTCGGCGAGTTGCGCCGCCAGTTCGCTGAACACGCGTTCGACGTCGAGGGCGGCGACGTGCCCGCCGGCGTTCCGGGCGTGCGCGCGCGCGACGCCGTGAACGGCGCCACCCGGCTGACGCTCGAACGCTCGGCGTCGCCGACGGCCGTGCTGCGCTCGCTGCTCGAGCGCGGCGTCACGGTCGAGTCGTTCACGCGCGTGATCCCGCCGCTCGAGGACATCTTCGTGCACGTCGTCACGACCGGTGTCGGCCTCGACCAGGGTCGCAGCGGCCCACCCACCGTGGATCTCGACCCCACGCTCGGAGGTGTGCGATGAGGTTCTCGCTCCGCCGCGCGCTCACGATCGCCCGCCGCGAGTACCTGACGACGGTCCGCCGCAAGGCGTTCATCGTGTCGATCGTGCTGCCGCCGACGCTGGTGTTCCTGTCCACGTTCGTCTCGGGCAAGCTCGCGCACGACGAGGCCCGCGCCCACCAGCGCGATCCCAAGTTCGTCGCGGTCGTCGACAGCTCCGGCCTCTACGCCGCCGCCCCGCACGAGTACGAGTTCGTTCCCGGCACGTCCGAGGAGGACCTGGCCGGCCCCGGCGACGCGCGCGGCAAGCCCGCGGCCCCGCCGCGCGCCGTGCCGGTGGTGACGCGCGCGTTCGCCACGCAGGCCGAGGCGCTCGACTCGCTCCAGGCGGGCACGGTCAACGTGGTGCTGGTCGTGGCGCCCGACTTCCTCGAGACCGGCCGCGTGCGGCGCTACGAGCGCGAGACGCGCGCCATCACGTCGTCGGGCGACGACCGGGCGCTGCGTTTCTGGCTCACGCGCAACCTGCTCGCCGGCCAGGCCGACTCGGCCCGCATCGAACGCGCGCTGCGCTTCACCAGCGCGATCGACCTGTACGTGCCGGCCCGCGCCGGCGGCTGGGAGCTGAAGGACGACAAGCGCGAGCTGGTCGCGTTCTTCCTGCCGTTCCTGCTCGGCTTCCTGCTCAGCATCTCGATCATCACCGGCGGCCAGTACCTGCTGCAGGGCGTGAGCGAGGAGAAGGAGTCGCGCATCCTCGAGTCGATCGTCTGCCTGGTCTCGCCCGACGAACTCATGCTGGGCAAGCTGCTCGGCCTGAGCGGCGCGGGCCTGACACTGGTCGGCATCTGGGTCGCGGTCGGGGCCGCCGCGGCGTCCTCGTCCCTCGCGTTCCTCAACATCCAGCTGCCGCTCTGGCTGGGCCTGCTCGGGTTCCTGTACTTCCTGGCCGGCTACCTGTTCTACGCGAGCCTCATGACCGGCATCGGCGGCATCACGAACAACCTGCGCGAGGCGCAACAGTTCGCGATGACGCTCACGATCCTCAACGTGATGCCGTTCTACGTCGTCATGTCGATCGTCAACTCGCCGAACTCGCCGCTCGCGATCGGCATGTCGATGTTCCCGCCCACGGCCGCGACGACGATGATGATGCGCATGGGCGCGAGCAGCATGACCGGCGCCGTGATCCCGGCCTGGCAGATCGCCGCCTCGCTGGGGCTGCTGGCGCTCTCGGCGTGGGTCGCGCTCGTCCTGTCGGCGCGCGTCTTCCGGCTGGGCATGCTCATGTACGGCAAGACCCCGACCCTCCCCGAGATCATGAAGCTGATCCGGCAGGGCTGACCGGGAATGCCGAGCGCCCGGAGCGCCGCGCCCGCCCCCGACGCGTACCCGCGCTGGCGCGTCTTCCCGCCCATCGCCCTGGGCGTGGTCATGGCCACGCTCGACGCGAGCGTGGTCAACATCGCGCTGCCGACGCTGCAGCGGCAGTACAACGTCCCCACGACGACCGTCGAGTGGGTGGTGCTCGCCTACCTCGTCACGATCACGGGCCTGCTGCTCACCTCCGGCCGGCTCGCCGACCTGCGCGGGCGCTGCGGCGTCTACGGCACGGGCGTCGTGCTGTTCTCGCTGGCCTCGCTCGCGTGCGGGCTCGCACCCGGCGTGCACGCGCTGATCGCCGCCCGCGTCGTGCAGGGCATCGGCGCCGCGCTCGTCTCGGCCAACGGCTCGGCGCTGCTCGTGACCGCGTTCCCGCTCGAGGAGCGCGGCAAGGCGCTCGGCGCGTTCGGGGCCATGGTCGGCGTCGGCCTGGCGATGGGCGCGCCGCTGGGCGGCCTCGTGATCGCGCACTGGTCGTGGCGCTGGGTGTTCTTCGTCAACGTCCCGCTCGGCGTGCTCACGTGGATGCTGCTGCGTTCGCGCGTTCCCGCCGACCGGCCGGCGGGCGGGACGCCGCTCGACGTGGGGGCCGCGGCGGCGTGGTGCGCGGCGCTCGTCACTCTCATGCTCGCACTCTCGCGCGGGCCGGAGTCGGGCTGGGGCTCGCCGCTGGTGCTCGTGCTGTTCGGCGGGACGGTCGCGCTGCTGGGCGTGTTCGCGCTGCTCGAGACGCGCTCGCGCCATCCCATGCTGCCGCTCGGCATCCTGATCGGGCCGCTCGGCGCCGCCGTCTCGCTCACGCTGATCGGGCAGGCGGTGACCGTCGCCGTGGGGCTGCACCTGCCGCTGTACCTGGAAGAGGTGCTGCACTTCGACGCGCAGCGCACGGGGCTCTGGAGCGCGATCCTGCCGCTCGCCGCGCTCTTCTTCGCGCCCGTCGCGGGACGCATCTCGGACCGCACCGGCGCGCGCGCGCTGACCACGCTCGGCATGGCCGCGACGGCGGCCGGGCTCGCGGTGCTCGCCGGCCTGCGCACGCGCATGGCGTGGCCCCTGCCGCTGGGCCTCGCGCTCGTCGGCGCGGGCCAGGGCCTGTTCTCGGTGCCCAACGCGAGCGCGTTGCTCTCGCTCGTGCCGCACGAGCAGCTCGGCATCGCCTCGGGCCTGCAGGGCACGACGCGCAACCTGGGGCTCTCCTCGGGCGCGGCCATGATGGGTGCGCTGCTGGCCTCGGGGTACCTGAAGCACGCCGGCCGCGTGCTCGAGGGTGGCGCCGCGCGCGTGGACGGGCGAGCGTTCACGGCCTCGACGCACGACGCCTACGTCGTGCTCACGGCCGTCGCCGTCGTGGGCACGCTGCTGGCCGCGATCCAGAAGCGCGAGCCGTCCCCGCGGGCCTGAGCGGGCCCGTCGCCGCATCGTCCGGCCCCCGAACGCGCTGCGCGCTCGTGCCCGATGGTGCGAGCGAGCGGGCCGCCCGGGCCGATCGGTTTCGCACCGCCCGCGTGGCAATCCGCCACACTTCGTGGCACGCGATCGACCCCGCGCCGTAACGAAAAAGTCCCTTGAGACCCGGTCCCCGATGGACTGACAATCATTTGCGTCGACAGTGAAGTGTGCGGAGCCGCGAGGAACGGTCCTTGCCACTCTTCACACCGGCGACCGGCCTGTGAGCCGGCGCCTCCAGTGCTGCGAGAGCCCCAGGACGACGCGTAAAGGGTATGGGCCCCGTGAGGCCCCCGTCGCCCGGTGGGGTCGGAGAAGGGAACAGGGCACCAAGAGCCCCGAGACCCGGATCCCTCTCGCGCAGGCGGTCGGGCTCGATGGAGTCCCTCCGCACAAACGGGATCGCCCGGTCCATGGCCGGGCGTTTTCGTTTGCGCCCCGAGCGCTCCGGCGCCTGAGCACGCACTTCGGTGGGTCTCCGAGGAGACGTCCGCCAGGATGCCCGCGCCGGCACCGGCACTCCCAACGGGGTCACTCGCGAGGGCAGTTTTGACAGCCGTGTCGGTTGGGCAGTAGATTTAGGCATATGACCAAGACACGGAAGACGGATCGCGATACGAGCTCGCGACGGACACGGGAACGGCTGCTCCACGCGACGGTCGAACTCATGTCCGAAATCGGCGTCGACCGTGTCCGCACACGATCGATCGCCGAACGTGCCGGCGTGAACCCGGCACTGGTCCACTACCACTTCGGCTCGGTGGCGGATCTGGTCATGGAGGCGGCACAGGACGCCCTGCTGCGGACCCTGGGCCCATCGATTGAGGCCTTTCAGTCGGGCACGACGATCCGCGCTTCGATCCGGGCGATCCTGCGGTGGGTCGAGCGCCACGGGGAAGAAGCGCCGGGCTCCACCATTCTCGCGGAAGCGATGGTGAAGGCGACGCGGAACGCCTCCTTTCGCCGGTGGGCCACCAGGGCCTCCCGGCGTTTTCGCCTGATCATCCTCGACAAGCTGCGGGCGGCTCGCGACGCCGGTGAGCTCGATCCTGAACTCGACCTGCCCGCGGCGGCGACTCTGCTGGCCGCGGCCCTCGACGGCCTGCTGCTTCACCGCCTGGTGGACCCGACGCTCGACGTGATGCGGACTGCCGGTCCGCTCGAGGCGATGCTCATCGGGCCCGGCCACGGCACCCGGCATGGGCCTGGACGACGGAAGGAGGTGCATCCATGAGCCGCCTGATCCGGCCACCGAGCCGGAAACTCGTGCTTGCAGCCATCGCCATGACGCAGCTGGCGGCCGCGCCCGCCGCCCGGACGGCGCCGACCCCCGATGCGACGGCGCTCGTGCGGCGGGCGGATCGTCACCTGCGCGGAACGACGAGCTACGCCGAGTACACGATGAAGCTGGTGCGCCCCGACTGGTCCCGCGAGCTGAAGCTGAAGAGCTGGACGCGCGGCACCGACGCCGCACTGGTGCTGATCGAGGCTCCGGCGCGCGACCGCGGGACGACGTTCCTCAAGCGGGGCGCCGAGGTCTGGAGCTGGGTGCCGGCGGTCGAGCGGGTGATCAAGATTCCGCCGTCGATGATGTCGCAGTCGTGGATGGGCTCCGACTTCACGAACGACGATCTCGTGAAGGAGTCCTCGCTCGTCGACGACTACACGCACGCGATCGTCGGCGACTCGACCATCGCGGGCCGGAAGTGCTGGAAGGTGCGGCTCGTCCCGAAGCCCGACGCCGCGGTCGTCTGGGGCGGGATCTTCCTGTGGATCAGCCAGGCGGACGACCTCGAGCTGCGGATCGAGTACCTCGACGAGGACGGGGCGCTCGTCAACACGCTGGAGATGTCGGCGGTCCGCGAGATCGGCGGCCGGCTCCTGCCGACGGTGCTCACGATGTCGCCGGCGGACAAGCCCGGGAACCGCACCGTGCTGACCTACCTCGACGCGCGGTTCGACCAGCCGATCGCCGACACGTTCTTCTCGGAGCAGAACATGAAGCGCGTCCGATGAAGGCGGCGCGCGCGTGAAGCTCGTCGTCTCGCTGGCCTGGCGCAACCTGTGGCGCAACCCGCGCCGCAGCCTGCTGTCCATGTCGTCGGTGGTCTTCGCCGTCGTGGTCGCGCTGAGCACGCGCTCCATGCAGCTCGGCTTCTACGCGCACACGATCCACAACGTGGTTTCGTTCTACACGGGCCACGTGCAGGTCCACGCGCTCGGCTACCAGGACCGGCAGACGCTCGACGACAGCTTCGCGGATCCGGACTCGCTCGCGGCCCTCGCCGGCCGGGTGCCGCACGTGACGCTCGCGGCGCCGCGGCTGGAGTCCTTCGCGCTGCTCTCGAGCGACTCGACGACGGACGGCGCCCGCGTCGTCGGCGTGGACCCGGTGCGGGAGGATCGGCTCACCGGCCTGCGCGCCCGGCTCGCCAGCGGGCGCTACCTGGCACCCGGGGACGACGGCATCCTGCTCGGCTCGGAGCTGGCGCGTCACCTGCGGGTCGGCCCGGGCGACACGCTCGTGGCGCTCGGCTCGGGCTACCACGCCGCGACCGCGGCGGGCCGCTTCGTCGTCGCGGGCACGCTGCACTTCCCGATCCCCGAGATGAACGCGCGCATGGCCTGGCTGTCGCTGCCGGCCGCCCAGGCCTTCTACGGCGCGCCGGGCCGCGCCACGTCGCTGGCGGTGATGCTCGACCGCGCCGGCGCCCTGCCGGGCGCCACCGCCGCGCTGCGGGCGCGCCTGGGCGCCGGCTTCGAGGTGCTCCCGTGGAAGACGCTGATGCCCGAGATGGTGCAGTACATCCAGCTCGACAACGCCGGCGGGCTGCTCATGCTGCTGCTCGTCTACGTCGTGATCGGGTTCGGCATCCTCGGCACCGTGCTCACGATGACGCTCGAGCGCACGCGCGAGTTCGGCGTGCTGATCGCGGTGGGCATGCGGCGCCGGCTGCTCGCCGCGGTCGTGCTGTTCGAGAGCGTGCTGCTGGCGCTCCAGGGCGCGCTCGTCGGCATGCTCCTGACCGCGCCCCTGATGCTCGCGCTCGAGCGGCACCCGATCGTGCTGCAGGGCCAGGCCGCGCAGGCCATGCGCGGCTACGGCTTCGAGCCGATCCTGCCGTTCTCGTTCCAGGGCTCGCTCTTCCTGTCGCAGACGGCGGCGGTGCTGGCGCTCGCCCTGGTCGCCGCGGCCGTCCCGCTGCTGCGCATCCGCGGGCTCGATCCCGTGACCGCGATGCGCCGGGGCGTCTGAGCCATGCTCCTCACGATCGCGTGGCGCAACGTGTGGCGGAGCCGGCGGCGCAGCGGCATCCTCGTCGCCTCGATCACGTTCGGCATCTGTGCCGGCCTGCTCGAGATGGCGATCATGAACGGCATGGCCGCGCAGCAGGTGGACGTGGCGGTCCGCACGCGGCTCTCGCACCTGCAGGTCCACGCCGAGGGCTTCCGGGATCACCCGGAGGTCGGCGCGTTCCTGCCGGGCGGCGATTCGGTGCTGGCGGCCGTGCGCGGCACGCCCGGCGTCGAAGCCGCCGCCGGCCGCGCGGTGCTGGCGGCGATGGCCGCTTCGGCCACGACGGCGCGCGGCGTGCGCGTGCTGGGGGTCGATCCCGGGGCGGAGCGGCCCGTCACGGACCTGCCGACACGGGTGGTGGACGGCGGCTGGTTCGGCACGCCGGTGCGCAACGCGGCGGTGGTCGGCGAGCGGCTCGCCCGCCGGCTCGGCGTGCGCGTCGGGCAGAAGGTGGTGCTGACGGCGCAGGGCGGCGACGGCACCGTCGGCGCCGGCGCGTTCCGGATCGTGGGGCTCTACCGGACGGCCAGCTCGGACTTCGACGAGACGGCGGTGTTCGTGCGGCGGGACGACCTCGCGCGGACGTTCGCGCTGGGCGCGCGCCTGTACGAGATCGCCGTCCGCGTGCGCGGCATGGCCGACATCGACCCCGTCGCGGCGGCGCTGCGCGCCCGGCTGCCGGGCCTGGACGTCGCCACCTGGCAGGCCCTGGCGCCCGAAGTCGCCCTGACCCGCGAGTGGACGGGCGAGATGAACGGGATCTTCCTGTTCGTGATCCTCGTGGCGCTCGTCTTCGGCACCACGAACACGATGCTCATGGGCGTGCTCGAGCGCACGCGTGAACTGGGCGTGCTGCTCGCGCTCGGCATGCGCCCGGCGCGGATCTTCGGCATGGTCGTGCTGGAAACGGTGCTGCTGTCGCTCGTCGGCGGGCTCGCCGGCACGGCGCTGGCGGCGGCGACCATCGCCACGCTCGCCCGCACCGGCATCGACCTGTCGGTCGTCGCCGGCGGGCTGGCGGCGCTGGGCATGGACACCGTGATCCGCCCGCTCCTGCCCGGCTCGAGCTACCCGGGCGTCGTGGCACTCGTCGCGTTCACGGCCGTGATCGCCTCGCTCTACCCCGGGTGGAAGGCCGTGCGCCTCGATCCCGTGACCGCCATGCGGACCTACCGCTGACAGGGGGACTCCCGTGCCCGTGATCCACGCCCAGGACCTGACGCGCGTCTACGACGACCATCGCGTGCCCGTGACCGCTGTCGACCACGTCACGCTCGCGATCGAGGCCGGCGAGTTCACGGTCGTGGTCGGCCCTTCCGGTTCGGGCAAGACGACGCTGCTCAACCTGCTGGGCGGGCTCGATTCGCCCACGTCGGGCCGTCTCGAAGTGGGCGGCGAGGACCTGTCCGCGATGGCGGGCGGCCGGCGCGTGGAGTTCCGGCTGCACCACGTGGGCTTCGTCTTCCAGGCGTACAACCTGATTCCCGTCCTGTCGGCCCAGGAGAACGTCGAGTTCATCCTGCTGCTCCAGGGCCGCCCGCGGGCGGAGCGCGCGCGGCGCGCCCGCGAGCTGCTGGCCGAGGTCGGGCACGACGAGCTGCGGGGCCGGCGCCCCGACGAGATGTCGGGCGGGCAGCAGCAGCGCGTCGCGGTCGCGCGCGCGCTCGCGTCGCTCCCCGCGTTCGTGCTGGCGGACGAGCCGACGGCCAACCTCGACTCGGCGTCGGCCGGCGGGCTGCTCGACGTGATGGAGCGCCTGAACCGCGAGCGCGGGATGACGTTCGTGTTCTCGACGCACGACGCGCGCGTGGTCGAGCGGGCGCGCCGGGTCGTCACGCTCCGCGACGGCCGCATCGTCTCGGACGAAGCGCGCGGGTAGGCGTGCGCCGCGCCCCCGCACCCCGCGTCGCCGCGTGGCTCACGTGCGTGCTCGTGTTC
>CAZIXL010000002.1:5720-21234 GCA_964542885.1 uncultured bacterium | reverse complement strand
AGGCGCGCGAAGCGGGCGCCGACCTCGTCGTGGGCCTGGGCGGCGGCAGCGCGCTCGACGCGGCGAAAGCGGTGGCGTGCCTGCTCGGCAACGGCGGCGAGGCGCTCCACTACCTCGAGGTGGTCGGTCGCGGCCGGCCGGTCGCGCGGCCCTCGGCACCCTTCGTCGCCGTGCCCACCACGGCGGGCACGGGCTCCGAGGCGACGCGCAACGCGGTGCTCGCCGATGCGGCGAGCGGCACCAAGGCGAGCATCCGCCACGCGTCGATGCTGCCGCGCGTCGCGCTGCTCGACCCCGCGCTCACGCACGGCCTGCCGCCGGCGATCACGGCGCGGACCGGGCTCGACGCCCTCGTTCAATTGATCGAGCCGTACGTTTCGAAGCGCGAGAACCCGGCCGTGGACGCGCTCGCGCTCGAGGGCCTGCGCCGCGCGGCGCCGGCGCTGCCGCGCGCGTACGCGGACGGCGGCGATACGGGCGCGCGCGCCGACCTGCTGCTGGCCGCGCACTGGTCGGGGATCGCGCTCGCGCACTGCGGGCTCGGCGTGGCGCACGCGTTCGCCGGCCCGCTCGGCGGCGCGTTTCCCGTGCCGCACGGCCTCGCGTGCGCGGCCACGATCGCCGGTGCGATGGCGGCGAACCTGCGCGCGGCCCGCCGCACGCCGGCCGGCGCGGCGACGGTGGCGCGCTACGCCGACGTCGCGCGCGCGATGGGCGCGGCAGGGAGCGAGCCCGACGACGCGGCGGCCGACGCCGGCGCCCGACACGTGCGCGAGCTGTGCGCGCTGCTCAACGTGCCGAAGCTGGCCGACTTCGGCGTGACGACGGCCGCCGTGCCGGAGCTGGTCGCGAAAGCCCGACGCACGTCGAGCATGAAGGCGAACCCGGTCGAGCTGTCCGACGCCGAGCTGGCGGCCGTGCTCGAGCAGGCGATCGGCTGAAAGGGAGGACGATGCCGACGACGATCTCCGTCAACCGCGCGCCGGTCCTCACGCTCTGGGCGGCGATCGTCGCCGAGCGCCTGGGCCACGATCGCGACGCGGCGCTCACGCTCGGCAAGGCCGTCGCCGGCATGAACGCGGCGGCGAAGGCGAAGCGACTGAAGCTCCACGAGGCCCCGCAGGAGCCGGCGGCGAAGAAGCGCGCCGCGAAACCCGCCGCCGGCACGGTCGCGCTGCTCGGCCGCGAGGTCCCGGTGAAGGAGACGGCCGCGGGCGTGCGCGCGCTCGACCACGGGAAGCCCGCCGACCCCGCCGCCATCGAGCGCTACCTGGCGCAGAAGTTCGGCGACGCGCTGGCGGGCGCGCGCGAGGCGTTCCGCGCGCTGGCCCGCTCGCGCACGCCGGCCGCGCTCGAGGCGGAGGCGTACGCGCTCTACGAGACCTTCCGCCCCGCGATCCCCGCGGGCGTGCGCGGCTGGGGCGCGAAGGGCGTGCTGGACCTGGCCCTCGTGAAGAAGCTGGCGGCGAAGAGGAGGTAGCGCGGCGCCGGCCGGTCGCGTGCCGATCGGCCGCGGCTCCGCTATCGTCCCGCCCCTCCATGTCCTCGCGCCCGTCCTTCGCGGCGTTCGCCGCCCTGCGCCACCGCAACTTCCGCCTCATCTGGATGGGCCAGCTCGTCTCCATGGCGGGCTCGATGATGCAGGGCGCCGCGCTGCTCTGGCACGTCTCGCTGCTCGTGCCGCCGGACCAGCGCGGCATCGCGCTCGGCATGGTGGGGCTCGTGCGCGTGCTGCCGATCATCGGCTTCTCGCTCGTGAGCGGCGTCCTGGCCGACGCGCTCGACCGCCGGCGGCTCATGCTGGTCACGCAGTCGGGCATGGCCGTCGCGGCGGGCATCCTCGCGTGGCACGCGCTGTCGGGCTCGCGCGCGCTGTGGCCGCTCTACGTGCTGTCGGCGGTCGGCGCCGCGTTCGGCTCGTTCGACAGCCCGGCGCGCCAGTCGCTCATCCCGACGCTCGTGCCGCGCGAACACCTGCCGAACGCGATCGCGCTCAACACGTTCATGTTCCAGGCCGCGTCGGTGCTCGGGCCCGCCGTGGGCGGGCTCGTGATCGGCACGCTCGGCGTGGGCTGGGCGTACCTGCTGAACGCGCTGTCGTTCCTGTGCGTGATCGTCGCGCTGCTGCTCATGCGCGACCTGCCGCCGCGCCCGCCGGGGACGGCGCCGCGCATCGGCCTGGCCGCCGCGCGCGAGGGGCTCCGGTACGTCTTCCGCACGCCGCTCATCCGCTCGACCATGCTGCTCGACTTCGCGGCGACGTTCTTCGCCTCGGCGACCGCGCTGCTGCCCATCTTCGCGCAGGACGTGCTGCACGTGGGCGCCAGCGGCTACGGGCTGCTCTCCGCGGCGCCGTCGGCGGGCGCGCTCGTGGCGAGCGTGGTGCTGGCGCCGGTCCTCGAGCGCATCGACCGGCGCGGCCGCTTCCTGCTGTGGGCGATCGTCGGCTACGGGCTCGCCACGATCGTGTTCGGCGTTTCGCGCAGCTTCGCGCTCACGTTCGCGTGCCTCGCGCTCACGGGGGCGTTCGACACGGTGAGCGTCGTGATCCGCAACGTCGTCCGCCAGCTCACCACGCCCGACGACATGCGCGGCCGCATGACGAGCGTGAACATGATCTTCTTCATGGGCGGCCCGCAGCTCGGCGAGCTCGAGGCCGGGCTCGTCGCGCACGCGTTCAGCGCGCCGATCTCGGTCGTGACGGGCGGCATCGGCTGCCTGGTCGCGGTCGCGTGGATCGCCGCGCGCACGCCCGAGCTGCGCCGCTACCGCCGCGAGCCGGTGCCGCCGGCGCCCGCGGCGTGAGCGCGGGCGCGGCGCCGGGCGGTCAGTCGAGGATCGCGCGCACCTCGCGGTCCAGCGCGTCCTCGGTGAGGCGCGTCGGGGTGTAGCGCCGCACGATCCCGCGCCGGTCCACGAACACGAACGTGGGCGTGCTCGAGCCGCCGTAGGCGACCATCGACTCGGTGTCGATCGGGATCGCCGCCGGGCCCGCGCCCGCGTACTCCGCGGTCCAGACGCTGTCGATCCTCGCCTTTTCCCGCGCGCGCTCGGCGGGATCGTCGTCGTGGTAGCGCGTGAGCGGCACGACCGCGAGGCCGCGGTCGGCGTAGCGCTTCGCGACGCGACCGAGCGAGGCGGCCTGCGCGCGGCAGTCGCCGCACGAGGCGGACCACACGTAGACGACGACGGGGCGCCCGTGCAGCGAGACCATCGTGGGCGGCTTCCCGCCGGCGAAGTCCGCGGCCGCGATCTCGGGCGCGGGCCGGCCCGCGAGCGCCAGCAGGTGCAGCCGCTTCTGCAGCCGCGAACGGAAGCCGACCGGCCCGCCCCGGCGGGCGATCTCGCCGCGCAGGTACTCGACGGCGGCGGCGCGCCCCTTCGTGCGCGCGCGCAACTGCGTCTCGACCTCGATCGCCGCGCCGAGCGCGGTCTCGAGGCTGTCGTCGGCTTCCAGCGTGTGGCCGGCCGAGAGGCGCTCCTCGCAGCGCCGGAGCAGGAGCGTGTTCAGCTCGCGCGCGCGGTCCGTCTCGCCCAGCAGCAGGGCGCCGCGGGAGAGCCAGCCGAGGCCCACCAGCCAGTAGCCGTCCTCGCCGTATTCGTCGCGATGCACTTCGAGGATCGACTCGGCGCTGGGCAGGTCGGCGGCCGAGATCTTGTAGCGGATGCTCGAGGCGGTGCGGGCGCCGGGCGCCGGGGACTGCGCGCGGGCCGGGAGCACGGGCGCCGTGAGCAGTGAGCCGAGCAGCAGCGCGAACGCGGAGTCGCGAAGGTGCATGGGGTGACCTCCGGGTGCGGGGTGGGGGACCGCGGGCGCGTCCGCGCGGCGCGGGCCGCGGGAAACGCTAGCGGCCGGGCGCGGGCCAATCGTCAGGCCCTTGCGCGGCCGGTCGGCCGAAGCGCCCCGAACGGTCGAGCCGGTGTGAATTCGTGCCGGCCGGGCCAGCGAACGCCCGTGCTAGGCTTGTCGCCGCTCGCACGGCTCCCCGGCCGGCGCGGACCGCCCGACCCCACACGACTCCGGAGACTTCCCGCCATGCGTCCCGCCGCCCTTCTCGCCGCGCTCGCCCTGGGCGCCGGCCTCGCCGCCCCGGCCCTGCCGGCCGCCGCGAAGCCCGTGCTCTTCCCGCCCCTGCCGAACGGCGTGCAGGAGACGCGCGACGAGCGCGACGTGTCGCCGTACCTCGCGGCGTGGAAGGCCGCGTCGCTGCGCCGCGCGCGCGCCGCCGCGGTGCCGGCCACTGCGAACCAGTCGGCGTGGGACGCGCGCTGGTACGACCTGAACCTCGGCTTCACACCCGCCACGGCGACCGTCGCGGGCACCGTGCGCATGAGGGCCACGGTCGTCTCGGGCCCGGTCGCGACGGCCGACCTCGACCTGTACGCGAACATGGTCGTGGACGGAGCCACGTCGAACGGCGGGGCGGCGAGCTGGTCGCGGCTCGGCAACGTGCTCACGCTGAACCTGGATCGCGCGTACGCCAGCGGCGAGACGTTCGACGTCACCGTCACCTACCACGGCGTCCCGACCGCCGCCGGCTACTTCGGGTTCCAGACGGTCAACGGCCGGCAGATCATCTGGAGCCTGTCCGAGGCCTACGGCGCGCGCACCTGGTGGCCGTGCAAGGACGCGCCCGAGGACAAGGCCGATTCGGTCACCGTGCACTTCACCACGCCGAACGGGCTGACCACGGTTTCGAACGGCACGCGCGTCGGCGTCGTGAGCGGGCCCTCGACCACGACGTGGAACTGGAGCGAGCGCTACCCGATCGCCACCTACCTCGTGTCGATCGCGAGCTACCCGTACACGGTCACCCACGACTGGTACGTGTCCGCCTCGTCGGACTCGATGCCGCTCGACTTCTACAACTACCCCGAGTCGGTGGCCGGCGTGTCCGCGGTGCAGGCGAAGGTGAAGGACATGATCGCGGCGTACGCGTCGCGCATGGGCGAGTACCCGTTCCTCGCCGAGAAGTACGGGCACGCCGAGTTCCCGTTCGGCGGCGGCATGGAGCACCAGACCTGCACCAGCATCGGCGCGTTCCCCGAGTACGTCGTGGCGCACGAGCTGATGCACCAGTGGTGGGGCGACATGATCACGTGCCGCGATTTCCACCACATCTGGCTCAACGAGGGCTTCGCCACGTACGGCGAGGCGCTGTGGGCCGAGGCGACGGGCGGGATGGCCGCGTACCACGCCGACATCGACCTGAACCGCTACCTCGGCTCCGGCTCCGTGTGGGTGCCCGACGCGACCGACGAGAACCGCGTGTTCGACTCGAACCTGTCGTACAACAAGGGCTCGTGGGTGCTGCACATGCTGCGCCACGTGCTCGGCGACGACACCTTCTTCGCGGCGCTGAATGCGTACCGCGCGACGTGGGGCTACCGGAGCGCGACCACCGAGGACTTTCGCGACGTCTGCGAGGCCGTCTCGGGCCGCGACCTGCACGCGTTCTTCCAGCAGTGGATCTACGGCGAGTACTACCCGGCCTACCGGCTCGCGTGGTCGGGCGCGCCGGCCGGCGGCGGCTGGGACGTGACGGTGACGCTCGAGCAGACGCAGTCGTGGCAGCTGTTCACGATGCCCGTCGACCTCACCGTCACGACGACCGCCGGCGACACGACGTTCGTGGTGCCCGACTCGCTCGCCTCGCAGGTGTTCGTGCTGCACGTGCCGGCCGAGCCGGCGAACGTCGAGGTGGACCGCGACGGCTGGATCCTCAAGACGCTCGACCAGGTCGTCGAGAACCCGGCCTTCGACCGGTCGGTGCTGCTCGTGAACGGCGTGGACTGGGCGACCTACGGCAGCGAGCTCACGAGTGCCTACACCGACCACGCGTTCTCGGGCGCGTACGCCGTCGACTTCTGGGACGCCTTCGACGCGCCGGCCGGCGGCTACCCGGGCACGCTGCCCGCGCCGCTCGGGCACGGCGCGGTGCCGGGGGCGGTGCTGGCCCGGTACCGCAACGTGATCTGGGTGGGCAACAACTATGCGGGCGACCTCTACCCGTGGCAGGCCTCGCCGATCCTGCCGTACCTGCGCGCCGGCGGGAACGTGCTGCTGCTCGCGCGGCAGGGCGAGGTGTTCCTCGGCGACTCGCTGCTCGCGTACCTCGGCGTGAACTGGGCGGCCACCGGCGTCACGCTGCCCGACGCGAGCCCGACGCGGCCCGGGTTCGTCGCCATGACGCGCACCGCCACCCAGAGCACGTGCGCGGTGTTCGACACCTCGACGACCGGCCCCGGGACGCACACGCTGCTGCGCACGGCCTCGGGCTTCTCGCCCGCCCGCGGCATCGCCGCGATCCGCACGCCCGCGGGCGGCGCGGGCCGACGGCCGGACGGCGGCCGCGTCGCGTTCGTCTCGGGCCGGCCGTACCGGTGGACGCACGCGAACCTCGCGAGCACCGTCGGGACGATCCTCGCGACCTGGGTCCACGAGCCGGCCGACCTCGCCGACGCGGGCGATGGCGCCCTCGCCGCACACGTCGCGCTCGCGCCCGCGCGCCCCAATCCCTCGCGCGGCGCGGCGTCGCGGCGCTTCTCGCTTCCCGCGGCAGGGGTCGCGCGGCTGGTGGTGATGGACGTGGCCGGCCGCCGCGTGCGCACGCTCGTGGACGGCGCCGTCGAGGCGGGTCCACACGAGGTCGCGTGGGACGGTTTCGACGGCGCCGGCGCGCGGGTTCCGGCCGGGCTCTACTGGGCGCGTCTCGAGGCGGCCGGCGAGCGCGTGACGCGGCGGCTCGTGCGACTGCCGTAGCGCGCCGGCGCGGGCCGGAACGCGAGAGGGCGGCGCCGCGGGGCGCCGCCCTCTCGTTTCGGGATGCCGGCGGACCGCGGGGCGCGTGCCGGGGCTGGAGGTTCCCGGTCGCCACCCGCGCGGCCTCGCCGCCGCCGGGCCCGCGTGCGGCCGCTAGATGCTGCGGCCCACCCGCGGGGCGCGCCCCGCGCCGCGCTGCTCGTGGAGCAGCTGGCGAAGTCCCTCGCGCGCCTGCCCGAGCGCCTCCCGGTGCTGCTTCGACAGCTCGCGCATCTGCCGCGACAGCTCGCGCTGGCGCTCGCGCGGCCCGCTCTTCTCCTCGGAGTCCATGCGGTCGCGCACGCGCTCCATCTGCTCGCGCACCTGCTCCATCTCGGCGCGGATCTCGTCGCGCTGCTCGCGCAGGCGCTCGCGCTGCCGCTCGGAGCCGCGCGTCGTGGCGAGTTGCGCGGAGATGCCGCCCAGCCGGCCGCCCAGTTCGCCCAGCCGGCCGCCGTAGCGACCCAGCTCCGCGCCGCGCCGGCCCAGCTCGGCGCCGTTGCGGCCCATCTCGCCGCCCACGCGCCCCATCTGGCCGCCGATGCGCTTCAGTGGCTCGCAGATCTCGCGCGCCTTCGCCACGGTGGCCGGGTCGGTGATCACGGTCTCGACGCCGTTCTCCGAGAACCACAACGTCGGCACCTTCGCGGTGTCGCGCAGGCGGTCGAGCGACCCGGAGCCGCCATCGCCGTCCGCGATGATGCTCGAACCGCCGTCCGGCTCGATCAGCGCGAACGAGAAGCCGTCCCCGTCGCGGTCCCCGTCGTCGTTCACGAACGCGAAGGCCTGCGGCTCGCCCGCCATCGTCACGGCCTGCACGACCGGCAGCGTCGCGGGCAGCACCTCGGTGCCGCCCGCGAGGAACGCCGTCTGGCGCGCGAGGGCGGTGAGGTTGGCGGCCAGCCCGCCGTGCGCGTTCACCCAGGCGGCGGCGCCCGCGAGCGTGGCGATCGAGAGCACGGGCAGCGCGACCGCCAGTGCGACGAGCCCGCGGCGTGCGCGGGGCGAGAGCGTCGAAAGCGACATGGAAACCTCCGGACGACGGCGCGGGTCACCGCGACCCGCACGACGCAGGGTCAGACGCCCGGCCCGCCCGGAGGGTTGGAAGGCGGCGCGCCCGGCGCGGGCACGGCCCCGCTTGTCGAGGCGTGGGCCGCGCCGGTCCCGCATGGATCGCGGCGGCGGCGCACGCGTGGCTAGGGTGCGGCCCCTGACCCGCACGGCCCCCCGGGGCCTTCCCCCGCGCCCGCGCGTCTCGCGGGGCCGCGATCACCCAGGAGCCCTCCATGAACCGCACCGTATTCCCGTTCGCCCTCGCGGCGTGCGTGCTGGCCGCGGCCGCCTCGGCGCCGCCTGCGCACGCGGCGAAGAAGCCGAAGGCAGGCTCCGGCGCGCCCCCGGCCGCGGCCGCCGGCGAGAAGGACCGGCCGTTCACGGACTGGAAGAAGCTCACGAAGGACGCCGAGGCGAAGCCGGGCTTCTTCACGCTCTGGAAGAAGCGCGACCAGCTCTACCTGGAACTCGCGCCGGAGCAGCTGGGCCGGCCGTTCCTGTACGTCGTGAGCTTCGCCCGCGGCCTCGGCTCCGACTTCCTGCTCGGCGGCCTGCCGCTCGACGACCGCATGCTGCGCTTCGAGCGCGTGGGCGACCGCGTGCTGCTGTGGGACGTGAACACGCGCTTCACCGCGCCGGCCGGCTCGCCGATGGCGCGCGCGATGGACCTGTCGATCCCGACCTCGGTGCTGGCGTCGTTCAAGATCGAGAGCGAGCAGGACTCGACGAAGCACGTGCTGATCGACGTGGGCTCGCTGTTCGTGAGCGACGCCACCGACCTGGGCGAACGCATGAAGGGTGCGCTCGGCAACGTGTCGGTGCGCTTCGACAAGGACCGCTCCGCGGTCACGAGCGTGAAGACGTTCCCGAACAACTGCGAGGTCGAGGCGCTGCTCACGTTCACGCCCAACGACCGCACGCGCCTGCGGGTCGAATCCGTGCCCGACGAGCGCTACCTGCCGATCTCGGTGCACTACTCGCTGTGCGCGCTGCCCGAAACACCCATGGCGCCGCGCCGCGCGGACAACCGCGTGGGCTTCTTCCTCGACGGCCGCAAGGACTTCGGCCGCGACGGGAAGGAGAGCTTCTGGGTCCGCGACATCCACCGCTGGCGCCTCGAGAAGCGGGACCCGAAGGCGGCCGTGAGCGAGGTCGTGAAGCCGATCACCTTCTACGTGGACCGCACCGTTCCCGAGAAGTTCCGCCCGTGGGTGAAGGAGGGCGTCGAAAAGTGGCAGAAGGCGTTCGAGGCCGCGGGCCTGAAGCACGCCATCGTCGCGCTCGACCCGCCGGACGACCCGGAGTGGGACCCCGAGGACACGCGCTACAGCACGATCCGCTGGATCACCTCGAACGAGCCCAGCTTCGGCGCCATCGGGCCCTCGCGCGTGGACCCGCGCACGGGCGAGATCTTCGACGCCGACGTGCTGTTCGAGGCCTCGATGTTCCAGAGCTACGCGAACGCCTACCGCCGCTACGCGGACCCGTCCGCGCTCGCGCAGACGCTGCTGCCTTCGTCGCGGCTCGCGGCGCTGCCGGAAGGGCTCGCGCCCGAGGCGCTGTGCTTCCTGGGCGACGCGGTCGCCGAGGGCGGCGCGCTGCAGCACCTGTCGATGCTGCTCGACGACGCGCTGCCGCCCGGCGCACCGATCCCCGACGCCTACCTGAAGCCGGCGGTCGTGTGGGCCGTCATGCACGAGGTCGGGCACACGCTCGGCCTGCGGCACAACTTCCGCTCGAGCACGTCGACGCCCTACGACGACCTGCAGGACGCCGCGTGGACCGGCGCGCACGGCCTGTACTCGTCGGTCATGGAGTACCCGCCGCCCAACATCGACTACGCGCGCACGCACCAGGGCGACTACTGGACGAGCACGCCCGGCACGTACGACCTGTGGGCGATCCGCTACGGCTACACGCCCTCGGGTGCCGCCGACCCGGACGCCGATGCCGCGTTCGCGCGCCGCATCGCCGACGAGTCGCTGCAGCCGGGACACGAGTACTCGACCGACGAGGACACCTACCCGGCCGACGCGCCCGACCCGCGCTCGAACATCTTCGACCTCGGCAGCGACCCGCTGCGCTACGCGAAGGACCGCACGGCGTACGTGGCGTCGCTGTGGCGCAAGCCGGGCTTCGAGGCGCGCATCGTCGGCGACAGCGGCGACCTGACCGCCCTTCGCCGCGCGACGACCTCCCTGCTCCAGGCGTACGGGCAGGCGGCCGGCATGGCGGTCAAGTACCTGGGCGGCTCGTACCTGACGCGGGTCGAGCGCGGACAGCCGGGCGAGCAGGACCCGGTGCAGCCCGTTCCCGCCGCGCGGCAGCGCGAGGCGCTCGACTTCCTGGCGACGTCCGTGTGGGCCGCGGACGCGTTCCAGGCCCCGGCCGCGCTGCTCGACCGGCTCGCGCCCGAGCGCTGGTCGCACTGGGGCATGGGGCCCGGTGGGGTGTTCGCCGGCCGGCAGGACTTCGCGTGGAACGACTACGTGCTCGCGATCCAGTCCGCGCTGCTGCGCGCGGCGCTGGCGCCGCCGCTGCTCGCGCGCATGCGCGAGGCCGAGAACCGTACGGCCGATCCCTACCGGCTGGGCGAGCACTTCGACCGGCTCACCCGGGCGCTCTGGGGCGAGGTGGGCGGAACCTCGCCTGGCGCGATGAAGGCGCTGGGCGGCACGGGCACGCGGCGAGACGTGCAGCGCGCGTACGTGGACCGGCTGGCGGACATGGTCACGGGCGACGCGAACGTGATCGACGACGCGCAGGCGCTGGCGCGGCTGCAGCTCCAGCGCATCGACGGGCGCTGCGCGCGCGTGCTGGCTTCCGGCGCCGCCCTCGGCGACGAGGTGCGGGCGCACCTGCTCGAGACGCGCGCGCGGGTGAAGCGCGCGCTCGAGGCGGGCGCCGAGGCGGGCAGCGGCCGGCCCGCGGGCGGGCCCGGCGCGCACGCGGCGACGCCGGCGCGCTGACCGGCCGGGCTCACGAACGCCCCGGTCCGCCCTGCGGCGGGCCGGGGCGTCCGGCTTCGCGGGCGGCTACTTCTTCAGCACCCGGTACGCGTGCGTCCAGCGGTTCTGCTGGAAGCCGGGCGCGCACCAGAGGATGCACAGGGGCTCGATCGCCCGTGCGCCCTCGACGCCGCCCAGGTCCTCCCAGTCCCAGCCGAAGCGCGCGAGCACGTCCTGCACCTGGCGCTTGGCCCCGGCGTCGTCGCCGCACAGGAACATCGTGGGCTTCTCGCCGCCGAAGTCGGGATTCACCATGAGCCCGTTGCCGACGCTGTTGAACGCCTTCACGAAGTGCGCCTTCGGCGCCAGCCGCTGCAGCCGCTCCATGAGCGATTCCTCGAGCGTCGTGAAGAAATGCAGGATGCCGTTCGTGGGCGGGGCGTCGGCGATGGGATTCGTCGCGTCGATCACCGTCTTGCCCGCGAGCGCGTCGGGGCCCGCGAGTTTGACGGCTTCCTCGGCCGCGCCGCCCTTGACCGCGAGCACCACCAGGTCGGCGCCCTTCACCGCGTCGGCGAACGTCGCCGTCGAGGCCTTCGGGCCCGCTCCGGCCCGCCAGTCCGCCAGCTTTTCCGGCGACCGCGAGCCGCGCACCACCTCGTCACCGTGCTTCAGGAATCCGTCCGCGAGCGTGGTGCCGACCACGCCCGAACCGAGAACCGCCACTTTCGCCATGCCTGCCTCCGGGTCGCCGTGGCCACCGCCGCGCGCGCCGCGCGGCCCGGGCTTGGATGCGCGCCCCCGGCGCCGGGTTCCCCGCCGCGCGAATGCGCTGGCCGCGGCCGTGCGGGCCGCGTAGTCTCGCGGCCCCATGATCCTCAAGCTCACCACCATGCTGAACGGCGAGTCCCGCACCTGGACGGTCGAAGACCTGCCGTCGCGGATCGGCCGCTCGTCCTCGAACGCGGTCCAGGTGCTGGATGCCAGCGTGTCGCGCGAGCACGCCGAGCTCGAGCGGGACGGCGCGAACGTCACGGTGCGCGACCTGGGCAGCCGCAACGGCACCCGGGTCAACGGCGAGCTGGCCGAGAAGCCCCGGCCCGTGAAGCCCGGCGACACGATCGAGGTGGGGCACGTCGCGCTGCGCGTGGGCGTCGAGGACGAGGGCACGCAGTTCACCTCGTCGCTGTCGCACGCCAGCTCGCTGCGGCTGCGCGTCTCCGAGGTGCTCGAGCGGCCCGCGACCGACAGCCGCGACCCGAACCGCCTCGTCCGGCTGCTCGCCGAAGCCGGGCAGCTGCTGGTGCTGCCGCGTCCCCTGCGCGAGACGTGCGAGGAGATCCTGAGCTTCGTCGAGCGGGCCGTGCCCTCGAACCGGCTCGTCATCCTGCTGCGCGAGCGCGACGACGCGCCGCTCGCGCCGTTCGCGTCGCGCACGCGCGGCGCCAGCTCCAAGGACCCGCTCGCGCTGTCGCAGACGATCGCGAACATGGTGCTGAACGAGAACACCTCGGTCATCACCGCCGACGCCATGAACGACCCGCGCTTCGCGAGCGCGCAGAGCATCGTGGGCAACCTCATCCACTCGGCCATGGCCGTGCCGCTGTTCGACAACGCGCGCGTGTTGGGCCTGCTGTACGCCGACAGCACGAACCCGACCGTGATCTACGGCGCCGAGGAGCTGGAGCTGCTCACGCTGCTCGGCAACATGGCGGCGGTGAAGATCAGCAACGCGCGCCTGCTCGAGGCCGAGCGCGCGCGCGAGCGGCTGCAGCAGGAGCTGGCCCGCGCGACGAGCATCCAGCAGGAACTGCTGCCCGACTCGCCGACCGACGTGCCCGGCTGGGACCTGCACGCGCGCCTCGAGACGTGCTACGAGGTCGGCGGCGACCTGTACGACTTCCACCGCCGCTCCGACGGCCAGCTGGTGTTCGTGGTCGGCGACGTGTCGGGCAAGGGCATGGGCGCGGCGCTGCTCATGTCGTCGGCGCTCTCGTCGCTGCGCGTGCTGTACGAGGCGTTCGACGACCCGCTCGAACTGGTCGTGCGGCTCAACGACGTCGTGTACCGCAGCACCGACGCGCGGCACTTCCTCACGCTGTTCGTGGGCTACCTGGACCCGGCGACCGGCCGGCTGCGATACGTGAACGCCGGGCACCCGGAGCCGATCCTCGTGCGCGGCCAGGCGCTCCGCTCGCTGCCGGCCACGGGCGTGCCCGTGGGCATGATGCCGTCCTTCCCGTGGGCCAACGCCGAGGTCGTCGTGGAGCCGGGCGAGCTGCTGTCGGTCTTCAGCGACGGCATTCCCGAGGCGCAGCGCGGCGAGGAGTTCTTCGACACGCCCCGCGTCGAGGAGGCCCTGCGCGAGCTGTGCGCGGGCGGCGACGTGGCGGCGGTGGCCGACGGCCTGATCCGCCGCATCGACGCGTTCTCGGCCGGCGAGCACCGCAGCGACGACGTGACGCTGGTCGTGCTGCGGCGCGCGTGAGACCCCGCCGGGAGCGCTTTCCGGTGGCGCCGGCCGCGCGCGGACGCTAGGTTTGCGCGGGCCCCCGGGCCCGCCGCCATGACCCCACCGAATCCCCCGGCATCCGACCCGACCCAGCCCGACGACGTCGTCCCCCCGACGCGCGTGTCCGCCGACGTCGCCGCGCGCAGCCATGCCGGGAACGTGCGCGAGCAGAACGAGGACTCCTACGCGGTCTTCCGGCTGGGGCGGTTCCTCGAACGCATCGCGAGCAACGTGCCCGAGGACGCGATCGCCAGTTCCCGCGAGGAGTCGGGCTGGCTCATGGCCGTGGCCGACGGGCTCGGCGGTCACTCGGCGGGCGAGGTCGCGAGCCGCACGGCGCTCGTCTCGATGGTGCAGCTCGTCCTGCGCTCGCCGCGCTGGGCGCTGCGGCTCGACGATCCGGCGACGCGGGAGGCCGACCTGCAGGCGCTCTTCGAGCGCGTGATGGGCTACCACGCGGGCGTCCACGACGCGGTGCGCGCACGCGCCGCCACCGACGCCTCGCTCGAGGGCATGGGCACCACGCTCACGTCGGCGTACTCGGTGGGCAACGACCTGTTCGTGATGCACGTGGGCGACTCGCGCGCCTACCTGCTGCGCGACGGCCGGCTGCACCGCATCACGCGCGATCACACGCTCGCGCAGTCGTACGCGGACCAGGGCCTGATCCCGCAGTCCGAGGTCGAGTCGCACGAGCTGGGGCACGTGCTCACCCGCGCGATGGGCGCCGGCGAGGCGCACCCCGACGTCGAGCTGCACCACCTCGACCTGCAGCACGACGACCGGCTGCTGCTCTGCTCCGACGGGCTCACGCGCTGCGTGCCCGAGACCGACATCGCCTCGCTGCTGTCGGCGTTCTCCGACAGCGACGGCGCGTGCGGCGCGCTCGTGGACCGCGCGCTGGCGCTGGGCGGCTCGGACAACATCACCGCCGTCGTGGCGCGCTACCGCATCCGATGAGCGCGTTCGGCCGCTCGCTGCTGTCGCGGTGGCCCCTCGACCCCGCGGTCACGTACCTCAACCACGGCACGGTGGGCGCGACGCCCCGCCGCGTGCTGGCCGCCCAGCAGGCGTTCCGCGACGCGATGGAGCGCCAGCCCGCGCGCTTCCTGGTGCGCGAGCTGGCGGACCTGCGGCAGTACGAGCTGCACGAGCCGCCGCGGCTGCGGGTCGCCGCCGAGGACGTGGCCGCGTTCGTCGGCGCCCGCGGCGAGGACCTGGTGTTCGTCGACAACGCCACCACCGGCGTGAACGCCGTGCTGCGCTCGCTGCGTTTCGAACCCGGCGACGAGATCGTGGTGACCGACCACGGCTACGGCGCGATCGAGTTCGGCGCCCGTTACGTGGCCGAACGGGCCGGCGCGAAGGTCGTGCGGGTCGAACTGCCGCACCCGCGCTGGGAGGCGGGCCCGATCACCGAGGCGATCGCCGGCGCGCTGACCGCCCGCACGCGCCTGCTGATCGTGGACCACGTCACCGCCCCCACCGCCCTCGTGCTGCCGGTGCAGGCGATCGCCGCCCGCGCGCACGCCGCCGGCGTGCCGGTGCTGGTCGACGGCGCGCACGCGCCCGGTGCGCTGCCGCTGGACCTGCCCGCGCTCGGGGTGGACTGGTACACCGGCAACCTGCACAAGTGGGCGATGGCGCCGCGCAGCTGCGGCATCCTGTGGGCGCCGCCCGGGCGCCAGGCGGACCTGCACCCGGTCACGATCAGCTGGGGCATCGAGGTGGGCTTCCTCGCCGAGTTCGACTGGCCCGGCACGCGCGACCCGTCGGCGTGGCTCGCGGCCCCCGCGGGCATCGGGTTCATGCGCGACCTGGGGCTCGACTCGATGCGCGCGTGGAACCACCGCCTCGCGTGGGATTCGGCGCGCCTTCTCGCGGACCGCTGGCAGGTCGCGCTGCCGCAGGACGAGTCGCTCGTCGGCTGCATGGTGTCGGTGCCGCTGCCCGAGCGCTTCGGCACGAGCGCGGCCGACGCACTGCGGCTGAAGGATGCGCTCCTCTACGAGGAGGCGATCGAGGCGCAGGTCCTGTCGTTCCGCGACCGCGTGCTGTGGCGGATCTCGGCCCAGGTCTACAACGAGCCGGCCGACGTCGAGCGCGCGATGCTCGCGATCGAGAAGCACGCGGGCTGAACCCGCGGGGGCGCGCGGCCCCTGTGTTAGCTTCGCCCGACCTTCGCCCGACCTTCGCCCG
>CAZIXL010000002.1:0-5620 GCA_964542885.1 uncultured bacterium | reverse complement strand
CTTCGCCCGACCTTCGCCCGACCTTCGCCCGGCGCTCGCGCCGCGCACTCCAAGAACGACGCGGGAGGCCCGATGCCGCTGGAGCCCGGAACGAAGCTGGGTCCCTACGAAGTGCTGGCGCCGCTCGGCGCCGGCGGCATGGGCGAGGTGTACCGCGCGCGCGACCCGCGCCTGGGGCGCGACGTCGCCATCAAGCTGCTGCCCGATGCGTTCGCGAACGACCCCGAGCGCCTGGCCCGCTTCGAGCGCGAGGCGAGGCTGCTCGCCTCGCTCCAGCACGCGAACATCGCGGTGCTGCACGGCCTCGAGGAGTCGGGCGGGCGGCGCTTCCTGGTCATGGAGTGCGTCGAGGGCGAGTCGCTGGCCGAGCGGCTGAAGGCGGGCGCGCTGCCGCTTGCCGAGGCGCTCGAGGTCACGCGCGCGATCGCCACGGCGCTCGAGGCCGCGCACGAGGGCGGCATCGTGCACCGCGACCTCAAGCCCGGGAACGTCATGGTGACGCCCGCGGGCGACGTGAAGGTGCTCGACTTCGGCCTCGCCAAGGGCGGCGCTGGCTCCTCGAGCGCGAGCACGGAGATGAGCGCGTCGCCGACCATGACCTACGCGGGCACGCAGGCGGGCGTCATCCTGGGCACGGCGGCGTACATGAGCCCCGAGCAGGCGCGCGGCAAGCCGGTGGACCGACGCACGGACATCTGGTCGTTCGGCTGCGTGCTGTACGAGTGCCTCACGGGAAGCCAGGCGTTCGCGGGCGAGACCGTGTCGGACATCGTCGCGCGCATCCTGCAGACCGAGCCCGACTGGGCCGCGCTGCCCGCCGGCACGCCCGCCCGGCTGCGCGCGCTGCTGCGCCGCTGCCTCGAGAAGGACGCGAAGCGCCGGCTGCGCGACATCGGCGAGGCGCGCATCGAGGTCGAGGACATGCTCGCGGGCCGCACGGCTCCGGAAGCGGCCGCTCCGGCCGCGGCGGCCCCGGCGAGGCGCGCGCCCGCCTGGCCGGCGCTCGCGGCCGTGGCGGTGCTCGCGGCCGCCGCGGGCTGGGGCCTGCCGCAGCTGTTCGAGCGGCCGGCCGTGCCGCCGCCGGTGCGCTTCGAGGTGGCGCCGCCGCCGGGGCAGCGGATCCCGGACGACGGCGCGAGCGCGTGGCTGTCGCCGGACGGGCGCATGCTGGCGTTCATCGCGGCGGATTCCTCCGGGGTCACGCACGCCTGGATCCGGCGCCTCGATGCGCTCGCCGCGCGCGAGCTGCCGGGCACCGACGGCGTGGTGGGGATGTTCTGGTCGCCGGACGACCGGTTCCTCGCGTTCTACGCCGGCGAGGACCGGCTCATGAAGGTCGCGGCCGACGGCGGCTCGCGCCCCGAGCGGATCTGCGCCACCAAGTCCGCGCGGGGCGGCACGTGGAATCGCGACGGCGTGATCGTGCTCGCGCCCTATTCGAACGGCGGGCTGTACCGCACGACCGACGGCGGCGAGCCGCTCGTGCAGCTGACGCATCCGGACTCGGCCGCGGGCGTGACCGGGCACCGCTACCCGGTCTTCCTGCCCGACGGCCGGCACTTCCTCTACAGCACGATTCCCGCGAGTCCCGACGGCACCGTCGGGATCCGGCTGGGCTCGCTCGACGGCGGGCCGGACCGCGAGGTCATGCGCACGATGGCGGGCGTCGCGCTCGCGGAGGGGCGCTGGCTGCTCTCGACGCGGAACGGCAAGCTCGACGCCGACGGCTTCGATCCCGGTCGGCGGGCGCTCACCGGCCGGCGCGTCACGCTCCCGGATTCCCCCGCCTTCACCCAGTACGTCGGGGCCCCCGAGGTGAGCGTCGCGGCGGACGGGACGCTGTCGTGGGTGACGAGCGCGCTGGCGCCGATGCGGCTCGCGTGGTTCGACCTCGGGGGGCACGAGGTCGCGGCGACGCCGTGCGAGCCCGGGTCCTACCTTTCGGTCGCGGTCACGCCCGACGGCCGGCACGCGCTGGCGACCCTGCAGGACGACAGCCATCACTACGACATCGTGATGCTCGACCTCGAGCGCGGCGTGGTCTCGCGCGTCTCGCGCGTCGACGAGGAGCCCTCGGATCCGATCCTGTCGCCCGACGGCTCGCACGCCGCGTACCTCGAGAACACGCACCAGGCGGTTCGCGTCGTCTCGCTGGTCGACGGCGGCGTCACGACGCTCCTCGAGTCGGACGGCGCGTACAAGCGCCTGCACGGCTGGACGCCGGACGGCTCGGAGATCGTCTACTCGCGGCTCGACCCCGTGACCAAGTGGGACGTCTGGCAGGTCGCGGTGGCCGGCGGCGAACCGAAGCCGCTCGTCCGCACGGCGGCCAGCGAGTCCTACGCCACGATCTCGCCCAACGGCCGCTGGCTCACCTACCAGTCGAACGGCGCCACGGGAGCGAACGAGGTGTACCTCACGTCGCTCGTCTCGCCGGGGCGTCCCTACCAGGTGACCGTCGGTGGCGGGGGCGGCGGATGGCCGCGAACCGGCGACCGCTTCTACTTCGGCGAGGCCCGGGAGCGGGACGTCATTCGCGAGGCCCCGGTGCGCGAGGCGGGCGGGATCACCCTCGGACCGTCGTCGGTGTTCGCGCGGATCCCCGCCAACGCGCGCACGTTCGACATCTCGCCCGACGGCCGCCGGATCCTGGCGATCGTCCCGTCGGGAGCCCCGCGGCCGACCACGATCACCGTGCTCCAGCACTGGACCAGCGCGATCCGGAAGCCGTAGCTGGTCCGGATGGACCGTTTCGCCGGCCAGGAGCGGGGGCATAGGGTGGCGCGGGGACCGGGAGACGAATTCGCCGCATCCATACCCGCGCGAAAGGAATTCGCATGAGACGCCTCGCCGTGCTGCTCGCCGCGCTCGCGGTGCTCGCGCCCGCGACGTGCTTCGCCCAGGGAGCGTTGCTGCTCGACTGGGACGGGTGCTCCGCGGACGGAACGAAGGACAAGTTCTTCGCCTGCGACACGAACGTCGGGGACCCGTTCGAGATGTACGCCTCGATCCGGCTCCCGGCGACGCTGCCCGCGCTCGGGACCGCCACGTTCTCGTTCCACGTCAACGTCGAAGGGGCGGGCATTCCGCCCTGGTGGCAGACCGCGTACGGCGCGTGCCGCTCGCAGGCGCTCGACGTGCCGTTCCAGCCGGCCCACTTCCTCACGGCCTGCCCGGTGCTCTGGAACTCGTCCGAGATCGGGGGGACCTTCCAGCTCCGCGATTCCACCGATCCCGCGTTCGACTTCCAGGTCTACGGGGCCGCCGCGGGCGCGGCCTCGCGGGCGCTCGCCGACGGCACCGAGTACGTGGTCCTGAAGATCACGCTCGACCGCACGAGGAGCGTGGGGCCCGACGCGTGCGCGGGCTGCGCGCTGGGTGCCGAGATCGTGTTCGACCTGTGCGACCTGCAACAGGGAGGGAACTACCCGCGCTACGCGATCACGGCGCCGGCGTGGCCGGGAGCGAACCGCGTGACCTGGAACGCGGGCCCGCCGGTCGCGACCGCGAACCGCACGTGGGGCGCGATCAAGGGGCTCTACCGGTAGGCGCACGGGCGGGCCCCGGGCCGGGCCTTCGGAATTGGACTCGGCCCCGGTCCGTCGGGCAGAATCACCGCCCGCAATCGCAGTGGGGGAGGCCCTCCGAGGGTCGTGTACCCGCTCCGGACGACCACCCGCAACGCCGAAGGAAGCCCCGATGATCGCTGCCACCCAGATCCGCGTCGGCAACCTGATCCTGTACAACGGAAAGCCGCACCGCGTCGCCCAGATGGTGCACCGCACCCCGGGCAACCTGCGCGGCTTCGTGCAGGCGAAGCTCGTCAGCATCGAGAACGGCTCGAACCAGGAAGTGCGCTTCTCGTCGGAAGAAAAGGTCGAGAAGGCGCAACTCGACGAGCACCAGCTGCAGTTCAGCTACAAGGCCGGCGACGAGTTCAACTTCATGAACACCGAGTCGTACGAGATGATCGCGCTCGGCAAGGACGTGCTGGGCGACTCGGCCGGCTACCTGACCGAGGGCATGATGATCACCGCGAGCTACTGGCAGGGGAAGATCGTCGGCATCGAGCCGCCGATGTTCGTCGAGCTCGAGGTGGCCGAGACGACGCCCAACATCAAGGGCGCCGCGGTGCAGAACACGAGCAAGCCCGCGATCCTCACGACCGGCCTCGAGATCAAGGTGCCGCCCTACATCGAGCAGGGCAACCGCGTGAAGATCGACACGCGCACCGGCGAGTTCGTCGAGCGCGTCTGACGTCACGGCACGCGCTGCACGCGAGCGCCGCGGGAGCGATCCCGCGGCGCTCGGGCATTCCAGCCGCGCGGGTCCTCAGGCGATCGCGCCGAGCTGGCGCAGCAGCGACAGCTCGTCGGTCACGCGGTGGTGGGCGACGATGCGGCCTTCGTGCAGGTGCTCGATCGTGATCTGCCGCACGCGAAACGTGCGGCCGGTGGGCGCGAGCCCCGCGAACGGACCGGCGTGCGTGCCGGTCACGGTGGTGCGCGCGGCGACCGCGGTCTCGCCGACGACCAGGTCCTCGATGGCGTAGTGCAGGTCGGGAAAGGCGGCGCGCATCACGCGCACCACCTCGGCCACGCCGTCGCGGCCGGGGGAGAGGCCGTCCCAGCCCGGGGCGTGGTTCACGTAGGTCTCGGCCAGCAGCTCCGGGACCAGCTCGAGGCGTCCTTCGTTGAACAGCTCGCCGAAGTACCGGCGGATCGTGCGCTCGTTGGCGCTGAGGCGTGTGGGGTCCATGGGCGGGAGTCTCGGTCGGGGCCGTGAGATCGTCCAAGACTTCTTGGGCGCCCTGTGATACCCGTTCGCTATGAGTCGCCCGCTCGACCTGGAGTTGCTCCGCTCGTTCGTGGCCGTGGCCGAGGAGCTGAGCTTCCGCCGCGCCGCCCACCGGCTGCACATGGCGCAGCCGCCGCTCAGCGTGCGCATCCGCCGGCTCGAGGACGGGCTCGGCGTGCGGCTGCTCGAACGCTCCCGCCGCCACGTGGCGCTGACCGAGGCGGGCGCGGCGCTGCTCGTGCGGGCGCGCCACCTGCTGGCGGAGTCCGCGCGCGCCGCCGACGAGGCGCGCCGCGTCGCGCGCGGCGAGGGCGGCACGCTGGCGATCGCGTACACGCCGACGGCCGCGCTCGAGGTGCTGCCGCGGCTGCTCGAAGCGCATCGTGCCCGGCACCCGGACGTCGCGCTCGAGTTGCACGAGATGACCAGCGCCCGCGCCGCGGCGGCGCTGCGCGAGGGGCGCGTCGAGGTCGCCTTCGTGTGCGCGCCGGTCGACGGCGTGCCCGGCCCGCCCGACGTGGTCGCCGAGGAGCGGCTGCTGCTCGCGCTGCCCGAGCGCCACCCGCTCGCCGGCCGCGCGCGCGTGCCGCTGCGCGCGCTCGCGGGGCTCGCCATGGTGCAGGTCGATCCCGCGATCGAACCCGGCTGGGCGCGCGCCGCACAGGACGCGCTGCAGGCTGCGGGCGTCGCGCCGCGCGTGGTCCAGCAGACCGACGGCAAGGTCGCGCAACTCGGGCTGGTCGGGGCGGGCGTCGGCGCGGGCCTCGTCTCGGAGTCGCTGGCGCGGCTGCGCCCCGCCGGGGTGGGGGTGCGGCCGGGGGAC
>CAZIXL010000001.1:0-22553 GCA_964542885.1 uncultured bacterium | reverse complement strand
CGGGCGGCACGGTGCGCTGGCGCGGCGAAGGCACGAACGGCCGCGTGCCGGCGGGCCTCTACTGGGCGCGGTTCACGCGCGGGCCCGACGTGGCCACGCGCCGCCTCGTCTGGCTCGAGTAACGCCCCGCAGACACGAACGCGCCGCGCGGATCGCTCCCCGCGCGGCGCGTTCGCTTGCGGTGCGACGCGACTACTCCCCGCTCACCGTCATCTCGCCGATCAGCAGCGTCGGGCACGCGACGCTCACGCGGAAGTCGAGGTCGTTGCCGACCGCGGCGACGGCCTTGAGCATCTCGAGCGAGTTGCCGGCCACCGTCACGCCGTCCACGGGATGGACCTTCTCGCCCTTCTCGATCCACCAGCCCTGGGCCTGGAACGAGTAGTCGCCGGTCACGGGGTTGAAGCCGTACGAGCCCGAGTCGTCGTACCAGAAGCCGCGGTCGATCGAGGCGATGATCGCCTCGGGCGAGCTCGTGCCGGGTTCGACGAACAGGTTGTGGAAGCCGATCCCGGGCGTGCTCGCGAACCCGCGCACGCCGTTGCCGGTCAGCGCCGCGCCTGTGCGGCGCGAGTGGTAGAGGTCGTAGGCGAACTGCGCGCAGCGGCCGGCGTCGATCAGCACGTTGCGGCGCGTGAACACGCCCTCGGCATCGTAGGGCGAGCTGCCCAGGCCCCGCACGAGCGTGCCGTCGTCCACCAGGGTCACGAGCGGCGAGGCGATCACCTCGCCCAGCTTGCCGGTGAGCCACGAGGACTGCTTGAGCACGGACTCGCCGGTGAACGCGTCGTACATCTCGGCGATCCACGAACCGGCGATCTCGGGGCTCATCACCACGGGCACCCTCGCGGTCGGCACGCGGCGCGCCCCGAGCCGCCCGAGTGCGCGCTTCGCGGCCTCGCGGCCGATCGCGTCCATGGGCGGCACGTCGGCCAGGTGGCGCTTGGTCAGGCCGTACACGCCGGTCTGCTGCCGCCCGCCGCCCTCGTCGGCGAGCGCGACGACCCAGGCGCTCACCGTGGTGCCTTCCCACGCGCGCGCGACGCCGCGGGAGTTGGCGATCGCGAACGCGCCGGCGCTGCTCGAGACGGTGGCGCCGTCGGTGCGCTTGATGCGCGGGTCGGTCGCGAGCGCGGCGCGCTCGAGCTCGAGCGCCATCTCGATCTTGCGGTCGGCGTCCAGGTCGACGGCGGCCGGGTCGAAGAGCTGCAGGTCGGCGGCGCTCGCGGTACCCGCCTGCGCGGGATCGGGCACGCCGTTCGCGTCGTCGGGCGTCGCGTGCGCGGCCAGCGCGACGGCGCGCCGCGCCAGGTCGTCGATGCCTTCGGGCGTCAGGTCGGTGCCCGAGCAGAAGCCCACGGCGCCGCCCACGATCACGCGCACGCCCAGCCCGAGCGTGCCGCTCTGCTGCAGCGTCTCGATGCGCCGGCCCAGGACGCTCGCGGTGAACGCGCGCGAGCTTTCGAGGCAGGCGTCCGCCGCGTCGGCGCCGGCGGCCTTCGCGCGCGCCAGGGCCCGTTCCGCGTAGGCAAGCAGCGCTTCGGGCGCGGCGTGACCGCCCGTGTGCGCGGACGCCACGCCGGAGCGCTCGCTCAACGCTTACCCCCGAACGTATAGGCGACGCCGGCGGTGAGCTGCGTGCCGCTGCCGTCGATCTTCACCTTCTCGCCGGAGTCGAAGCGCAGGAGCGGCGTGTCGACGATCTCCGTGCCGTCCGCGGTGTGGACCTTGGCCTGGCCCTTGAGTTCGTCGAACTTCCGGTAGACCCACGCGCCTCTCGCGACCAGCCAGGTGTTGCCGAACAGCGGCCGTCGCCAGCCCACGTGCGGGCCGCCCGAGAACGACGACGCGTGGTAGGCGCCGCTGATGCTCTGGTCGAACTCCGGTGCGGGGAAGACGAAGAACGCGTAGTCCTCGGAAACATGCGCGAAGGACATGCCGCCGGAGGCGCCGAACTCGAAGCCGAACAGGCTGGCCGGGCGCCAGGACGTCGAGAGCCGGATGTCCATCGTCGCCACGAGCGTCGTGGCGTCCGCGGCGCCGGTGATCGTGCCGGCCGCGAAGGTGTTCACGCGCTGCCGCTGGTGCTCGGTCGACAGTCCCAGGCTCCATGGCCCGCGTCGCCGGCCGATCTCGATCGCGTAGGCCTGCGGGTTGTCGAAGCGGCGAAACGGGCCGGGGGCGCCCAGGTTCACTTCTGCGATCTGTTCCCAGGCGGTGATGTTGGCGTCCATGTCGCCGTAGTCCTGCGTCGCGAAGCCGCCGCGGACCTCGACGTACCAGCCCGAGGGGGCCGGTGTGAACACCGCGCCCGAGGCGTGCGTCTTCGCCTTGGCGGTGGCGGCGGGCGCCGCCGGCGTGGCCGGCGCATCCTGTGCGCGTGCGAGCGGAGCGAGCAGCGAGACGGCGAGCAGTGCGGGAACCAGGATCCTCATCGCGTATGCCTCCGGGCCCGCCCTAGTCCAACCGATTCATGAGCCCGGGGCCTGCGAGCGCCGGCTGCACGTGAATCGCTGCGTCGCAGGCCTGTTCCGGTCCTCGACGTGTCACCGACACGCCTGCGTCCCGGAACCGACCTGCTCCTTGCGCTTCACGCACATGCTTCACTCTCGGCTCCCGGTTCATGAATCGGTTGGACTAGACGGCGGTGCCTCCCACGGTGATACCGGTGAAACGGACCGTCGGCTGGCCCACGCCGACGGGCTTCCACTGGCCGTCCTTGCCGCACGAGCCGGTGGTGCCGTCGATCAGCAGGTCGTTGCCGACGCCGTCGATCTTCATCATGGCGTCATTGCCGTTGCCGGCCAGTGTCGCATTGCGCACGGGATGCGTCAGCCGTCCATTCTCGATCTGCCACGCTTCGGTGACCTGGAACGAGAAGTTGCCGTCGGCCGGGCTCACCGAGCCGCCGCCGAGGCGCTTGCAGAAGAGCCCGCGGTCGACCGAGGCGATCAGGGCCTCGGGCGCGTGCGGGCCGGCTTCGATGTACGTGTTCGTCATGCGGCAGAGCGGCACGTCGCGGTACGACGCGCGCCGTCCGTTGCCGGTGGGCGCGTGGCCCGTGAGGTTCGCGTTGAGCCGGTCCCACAGGTAGCCGGTCAGGACGCCGTCCTCGACGAGCACCGTGCGCTGCGCGGGCGTGCCCTCGTCGTCCACGCGGAACGAGCCGCGCGAGTTCGGCACCAGGCCCGAGTCGACGATCGTCACGCCCTTCGCGGCGACCGGCTGCCCCATCTGCGTGGCGCGGATGCTGCTGCCCTTGCGGATCGTGTCGCCTTCCATGCTGTGGCCGAAGCACTCGTGCACCATCACGCCGCCCCAGCCGTTGCAGACCACGACGGGCCACGAGCCGGCCTCGGGCTCGCGTGCCGACAGCAACAGCACGGCGCTGCCCGCGGCCTCGAGCGCGATGGACTCGGGACTGCGCTCGGCCTCGAAGTACGCGGCGTCGACGCAGCCGCCGCCGGCCGCGAAGCCCTCCTGGCGCTGCTCGCCCTCCAGCGCGAGCGCGCTCACGACGAGTCGCGAGAGGAAGGTGCGGTCCTCGGCCCACAGGCCGTCGCTGTTCGCGACCAGGAACGACTTGGCGCTCGTCGCCAGGTTCACGCTCACTTCGCGGATGCGGCCGTCGTGGCCGCGCGCGGCCGCGTCGGCGCGCTTCAGCAGCTCGACGCGCTTCGCCTCGTCCAGCGCGAGCGGCGCCGGGTGGGCCAGCGTGAAGGGCGGCGGCGCGTCCACGACGCGGAACGCCCGCGGCGCGTCGCCCCCGCGGCCTTCGCGCGCGATGCGCGCGGCGACGCGCGCGGCCTCGCGGGCGCCCTCGGCACCGAAGCCGTCGGCGTAGGCATAGCCGGTCTGGTCGCCCTGGATGGCCCGCACGCCGATGCCGTTCAGCACCGAGTAGGACGCCGTCTTCACGCGCCCCTCGTCGAACGAGAAGCCGGTGAGGATCGCGTGCTCGACGTAGACGTCGGCGAACCCGGCTCCCGAGCGGCGGGCCGTCGCGAGGAGCTCGGAGACCAGCTCCCGGGGCACCAGGGTGCCGAGGTCGGGCAGGCGGGCGTCGGTGGGCATGGCGGGCGGGGTTCCTCGCGTGGGGGGCCGGGAAAGGCGCGCAGCTTAAGGCCGCTCCGGCAGGCGGCCAAGTGCGGGGCGACCAGCGAAGCCCTTGGCCTGACAAAGACTTTTATTGACCGTTCGGTCATTTGCGCATCAGATTACCCGCCGGTCATTAAGAAGCGCTTCCCCCGCCCGAGCCTTTGGGACCCAGCCATGCCCAGCCCGACTTCGTCCAGCCGCAAACCCGCCAGCCCCCGCTGGCACCGCCGCAAGGAGACCCGGCCCGCCGAGATCCTCGCGGCGGCGCTCGAGGAATTCGTCGAGCGTGGCTTCGCGGCGACCCGGCTCGAGGACATCGCGCGCCGCGCGGGCTGCACGAAGGGGACGATCTTCCTGTACTTCCCGAACAAGGTGGAGCTGTTCAAGGCGATGGTGCGCGAGCAGGTGCTGCCGCGCATCCAGCAGGCCGAGCAGCGCATCGACGCGCACGAGGGCACGGCGCGCGACCTGCTCGAGAACGTGCTGCGCTCGCGCTGGGACGGGCTCTACCACTCGTCGCTCAGCGGGTTGCCGAAGCTCATGTTCAGCGAGGCCGGCAACTTCCCCGAGCTGGCGCGCTTCTACCACGACGAGGTCGTGTCGCGGAGCCAGGCCGTGGTGAAGCGGATTCTCGAACTCGGCATCCAACGCGGCGAGTTCCGCGACGTCGACGTGCACACCGTGGCCAACGTCATGGTCTCGCCGATGCTCATGGCCGTGCTCTGGAAGCACTCCTTCGCCCATTGCGCGCCCAAGTACGCCGACGCGCAGGCGTTCTTCGACACGGCACTCGACTTCCTGCTCCGCGGCCTCGACCGCGGGGCCTCACCCGGGGGGCAGCCTTGAAGCTCGCGTCGTCCGCGGCCGCGTTCGCGCTGGCCGTGCTCGCCGCCGCGCCGGTGCGCGCGGCCGAGAACCCCAGCGTCGGATTCGCCGACGCCGTCTCGCTCGCGGCCCGCCAGAACACCGGTGTCGCGCTCGCCGAACTGCGGCAGCGCGAAGCGGGCGCGCGCGTCGGCCAGGCACGCGCGGCGTTCCTGCCGTCGGTCACGGGCCAGGCCACGATGACCGACCGCACGTACAACATCCTCTCGCTCGGCATCGCCCTGCCCGGGTTCTCGGTTCCCGATCCGCTGATCGGGCCGGTCTACGACTCCGAGGCGCGCGTGAAGGTCACGCAGACGGTGCTCGACCTGTCGTCGTGGCAGCGCTACCGCGGGGCCCAGTACGGCGCGCTCGCGGCGCGCGCGGACTTCGCCGGCTCGGCCGAGTCGGCGTCGCAGGCCGCGGCGCTCGCGTACCTGAAGGCCGCCCGCGCGGCGGCCATGGTCTCGGCCCGCGAACAGGACCTGTCGCTCGCGCAGGACCTGCAGTCGCTGGCCGATGCGCAGCTCGAGGCCGGCACGTCTCCCAGCATCGACGCGACGCGCGCACGCACGCAGGTGGCGGTCTCGCGCGGGGCGCTGCTCGTGGCGCGCAACGCGCTGGACCGCGCCCGCATCGACCTGGCCCGCGTGCTCGGACTGGACCCGGCGCTGCCGCCGGTGCTGGCCGACACGCTCAGCGCCGACCTCGGCGAGAGCGAGGCGCCGGCGTCGGCGGCCGACGCGGTGCCGTTCGCGCTCTCGCACCGGGTCGAGTTGCGCGGCGAGGACGCGCGGCGGCTGCGCGCGAAGGCGGACCGGCGTGCGACGATGCTCGAGCGCCTGCCGCGGCTGGACGTGTCGGGCGACTGGGGCTCGAGCGGCGAGCACTACGGCGACGCGATCGCGACGCACACCTACGCGGCGGCGCTCACGATGCCGATCGTCGACGGGCTGCGGCGCGAGGAGCGCCTGAAGGAGCAGGCGGACCAGCTCCGCGAATCCGAGGTGCGCGGCAAGGACCTGCGCGATCAGGTCTCGGCCGAGGTGAGCGCCGCGCTGCTCGACCTGGCGTCGAGCCGCGAGCAGGAGGGCGTGGCGCACGAGCAGTTGCTCCTCGCCGAGGAGGAAGTGTCGCAGGCGCGCGAGCGGTTCACGAGCGGCGTCGCCGGCAACATCGAAGTGATCAACGCCCAGGCCTCGCTGCTGCGCGCGCGCGACGCCGACATCGACGCGCGCTTCGCCGTCGCGAGCGCCCGCGTGGCGCTCGCCCGCGCCGCCGGCGTGGCGCGCGGACTGCACTAGGCACACACGAACACGCTCCCCGAGAGGAACGCATGAGCGCACAGCTCGAAACGCCCGAAGCCACCGCCGTACCCGCCGAGGCCCCGGCCCGTCGGCGGCTTCCCGTCGCGCCCCTGATCTTCCTCGTGCTCGCCCTGGTGGGCGGCGGCTTCGGCCTGCAGCGCTGGCTCTGGTCGCGCACGCACGTCTCGACCGACAACGCGCAGGTGGACGGCAGCATCGTGCCGGCGATCGCGCGGATCGGCGGCTTCGTGTCGCGCGTCGCGGTCGAGGAAAACGAGCGCGTGAAGACCGGCGACCTGCTCGTGCAGCTCGACGACCGTGAGCAGAAGGCGAAGCTCGCCCAGGCCGAGGCCGACTACGCGGTCGCGGTGGCGAACGCCGGCTCCTCGGGTCGCGTGGGCATGGCCCTGGCGCAGCTCGATGCGGCGCGGGCGCAGGTCGTGCAGGCCGAGGCGAACGCCACGAAGACCGCCGGCGACGCCCGCCGCTACGAGGGGCTCTCCGCGCGCGGCATCGTGAGCCCGCAGCAGAACGACGCGGCGAAGGCGGCGGCCGAGGCGGCGGCGGCGCTGCTCGACGCGGCGCGCAAGCAGGTGCTGGCCGCCGATGCGGCCGTCCGCACCGCCGACGCAAAGCTGGCGGCGGCGCGCGCGGCGCGCGACCAGGCCGAACTGCAGCTGTCGTACATGCGGATCACGTCGCCCATCGACGGCGTGGTGAGCAAGAAGAACGTGGAGGTGGGCCAGTACCTGCAGCCGGGCCAGGCGACCATGGCGGTCGTCGAACTCGACGACACGTACGTGGTCGCGAACCTCAAGGAGACGTCGATCGCGAACGTGCGCATCGGCGACCCGGTGCAGATCGACGTGGACGCCTATCCCGGGCACCCCGTGCAGGGCGAGGTCGAAAGCTTGAGCCCGGCGACGGGCGCGGAGTTCTCGCTGCTGCCGCCCGACAACGCGACCGGCAACTTCACGAAGGTCGTGCAGCACATTCCCGTGCGGATCAAGGTCACGAGCGCCGCGGACCCGCTGCGGCCGCTGCGGCCGGGCATGAGCGTCACGGCCACCGTCACGACCCGCAGCCACTGACCCGCGCATGAGCGTCGCCGCCCCCGTGGGCGTCCTGCACCTCGAGGACGAGTCGTACCGCAACCGCTGGATCATCGCGTTCGCGGTCACGCTCGCCTCCATCCTCGAGATCCTGGACACGAGCATCGTCAACGTCGCGATCCCGCACATGATGGGGTCGCTCGGCGCGACGCTCGACCAGATCGCGTGGGTGTCGACGGGCTACATCGTCGCCAACGTGATCGTGCTGCCCATCACGGGCTGGCTGTCGGCCATGTTCGGCCGCCGGCGGTACTTCGCGGGCTCGATCCTGCTGTTCATCGTCGCGTCGTTCTTCTGCGGCAACTCGCACACGCTGTCGGAGCTCGTGTTCTGGCGCATCGTGCAGGGCGTTGGCGGCGGCGCGCTGCTGTCCACCTCGCAGGCGATCCTCTACGAGATCTTCCCCGTGCACGAGTACGGGCAGGCCATGGCCATCTTCGGCGTCGGCGTGATGGTGGGCCCGACGCTGGGGCCCACGCTCGGCGGCTACATCACCGACACGTTCTCGTGGCCGTGGATCTTCTACATCAACCTGCCCATCGGCGCGTTCGCGCTGATGCTCGCGCTGGCCTACGTGCGCGACTCGCGATTCGCGCAGAAGGTGGGCGACACGGACTGGACCGGCCTCGCGCTGCTCGCGGCGGGCATCGGTACGCTGCAGCTCATGCTCGAGCGCGGCGAGCGGCTGGACTGGTTCGCCTCGCGCGAGATCGTGCTGCTCTGCGCGACGAGCGTCACCTCGCTGGTGCTGTTCGTGTGGCACGAGCTCACCACCGCCCACCCCGTGATCGACCTGCGCATCTTCTCGAACCGCCAGTTCGGGACCGGCGCGATCCTCGGCTTCATCCTCGGCATGTGCCTGTACGCGACCGTGTTCGTGCTGCCGGTGTACCTGCAGGCGCTCCAGCACTTCACCGCGAACCAGACCGGGCTCGTGATCCTGCCCGGCGCCATCGCGAGCGCCGTGACCATGGCGGTGATGGCGCGGCGGATCGGCCGGCAGGACAGCCGCGTCGTCGCCGCGACGGGCGCGGCGCTGTTCGGGCTCGCGATGTGGTGGTGGTCGCACTTCACCACGCTGAGCGGCCACGACGACTTCTGGTGGCCGCTGATCCTGCGCGGGGTCGCGCTCGGCATGGTGTTCGTGCCGCTGAACAACCTGGCCATGCTGGAGCTGCCGCTGTCGCGGATCGCGCCGGCGACTGGCCTCTACAACCTCATGCGCCAGCTCGGCGGCAGCGTCGGCATCGCGATCTCGGCCGCGCTCGTGACGCGCTTCACGGCCGAGAGCCGTGCGGGGCTCGCCGAGAAGGTCTCGCGGTTCGATCCGGTGACGATCGACCGTGTCGCCTCGACGACGCGCTGGCTGCACGCCCGCGGCGAACTGGAGACCGTGGCCCGCACGAAGGCGGTGGGCTTGATCGCGGGCGAGGTGCAGCGCCAGGCCACGATGCTCGCGTTCGAGAAGATCTTCCTGCTGTTCGGGCTGCTCTTCCTGATCGCGATCCCGATGATCATGACGCTCAGGTGGCGGTTCGGTCAGGTGCGAGGGGGCGCCGAAGCGCACTGACGGTCGGCGCGCCGGCGGGTGGCGTTCGCGAACGGCTCCCGCGCACCTACGGCGCCAGCGGCCTCGCGTAGAGGCTGTCCCATGCGCCCAGGGCGGGCTTGGGCGTCAGCGCGCTGTCGACGATCCCGATCGACGTGAAGTAGCGGATGTTCGGATCCGGGACCGAAGGCCACAGCGACACGGCGAGGTCGGCGAACTCGAGGCTGCACCAGGCCACCGCGTGCGCGGCGTCGAGCAGCTCGGCCTGCCGGCGCACCCAGCGCGCCTGCTTCGCGGGCGACGTCGTGTAGGTCGCGTACGACTGCGACGCCCAGCCGCCCTCGATGACCATGACGGGCTTCATCGCGTCGTTGCCGAGGCGCGAGAAGTAGTCGAGCGGAATGTCCTCGGGCTCGGCGAAGCCGCCCAGGTACGGGTACGACGAGAGCCCCAGCACCTGCGCGTACGGGAAATCCGCGAGGTCCGTGGCGATGCCCTGGTACGAGCCGCTGCCGCCGAGCCGGCCCCACGCCGTCTCGACCTGGACGGTCGAGTAGAGCACCGGCCTGGGCAGCGAGGGCCGCGCGAGGTGCAGGGCCGCGAGCGAGTCGGCGGCCTGGTTCGCCGCGGTCTTCAGTGCGGCGTAGGTCGCGGGCGGTGCGGCCGCGCGCACGAGGTTGGTCTCGCAGCCGATGCCCAGCCAGTCGGGGTGGACGATCGTGTCGACGGCGGCGACCCACGCGCAGGCGAGCGCGCGGATCGCCGGCTCGGCGAGGCTGCGCCCGGCCGCGACGAGCTGCGGGTCCTCGGCCGCGCGGTCGAGCCCGTTCGTGAGGTCCACCTCGTACACGATCCGGTGGTGCTTCACGTTCCGGAAGTAGTTCATGAGCGGGAACTCGGCGCGCCGGACCATCGTGTCGGGCGGCACGCCCGCGAGCAGCGAGTCCCACGGGATGTTCGCGTGCTGGATCGCCACGTCCGCGCGCAGCGACCACATGTCGATGGCGGCGATCGCCACGTTCACGTCGGGCACGGGCGGGTTCCCGGCGAAGCCCAGGCGCCACGTCCGCGTCGCGCCTCCCGGTGCGGGAGCACTCGGGGACTTGGACGAACAGCCGTGGGCGAGCACGGCGATCGCGATCAGCATGGCGATCCGCGTGCGTCGTCGCACCGGAGTGCGGCGCGCTTCACTCTTCGGGAGGATGGACATGACGCGCAGGTTATCGGCATCCCGCGCGGCGTGCCGCACGCGATTTCGCGTGTCCGGCCCGTGTGGAATCGCCCCCGCGGACCGCGCGGACCGTGGCCGCCCGCGCGTGAGCGGGTGTAAGGTGCCCGGTCCATGAGCCACCACCACGGGCACCATCACGGACCTTCCACGACGGCGGAGCCGGAGGCTCCGCAGGGGCACCTGCCCATTCCCGACGACGGCGAGGGCTGCATCGAACTGCTCGCCGATCGCCTGCGGCAGTGGCCGGGTGTGCTCGCGATCGAGGCGAACTTCAACGCGAGCACGCTCACCGTGCGCTACGAGCCGCACGCGGTGTCGCCCGATCAGCTCAACGCGTTCGCGGACGACGTCAGCTCGGTGTTCGCGCAGCGGGTCACCGCCTGCGAGCGACGCGAGACGCTCGAAGCGTGCTCCGAGTGCGCGCTGCGCTTCGGTCGCCTGGGCCCCGAGGACGCCGAACGGTTCCGCGCCGCGGCGACGCCCGGGCGCGTGAGCCTGGCGCGCCGCGATGCGGCGGGCGACGGCGTCGAGGTCGTCCGCCCGCTCGCGAGCAAGCCGTGGGGCGCACCGCTCTCGCACGAGGAGGAGGCCGAGCACGCCGAGGGGCGCGCGATGATCGTGCTCACGGTGGTCTGCCTCGCGGCCCTGGTCGGGGGGATCGTGCTCGAGAAGCTCGTGGCGCCCGAGAACGCCTGGTCGCACGTCCTGTACTACGCGGCGGCGGTGGCCGGCGGCTGGTTCGCCACGCGCAGCACGCTCGACGCACTGCGGCGCTTCAAGTTCGACGTGAACCTGCTCATGATCCTGTCGGCCGTCGGCGCGGCGGCGATCGGGTACGTGTTCGAGGCCGCGGTGCTGATGTTCCTCTTCTCGCTCAGCAACACCCTCGAGGTCTACACGATGGGGCGCACGCGCCACGCGCTCAAGGCGCTGCTCGAGCTGCGCCCCGCCCGCGCGCTCGTGCGCCGCGACGGCCGCGAGATCGAGGTCGAGGTCGAGGCCGTGCGCGTGGGCGAGACCGTGATCGTGAAGCCGGGCGAGACGTTCCCGGTGGACGGCAGCGTCGAGCAGGGCACGTCGCTCGTGGACCAGAGCAGCCTCACGGGCGAATCGGTGCCGGTCGAGAAGAACCGGGGCGACAAGGTCTTCGCGGGCACGATGAACCAGCTCGGTGCGCTCGAGATCGTGACGATCCGCGCGGCGGCGAACAGCGCGCTGGCGCGCATCGTGGCGCTGGTGCAGGAGGCGCAGGAGCAGAAGTCGAAGACCGAGGAGGCGGCCGAATGGGTGGGCCGCTACTACACGATCGCGGTCATGATCGGCGCGGCCCTCATGCTGTTCGTTCCGCCGCTGCTGCTCGGCCACGAGTGGCGGGCCTCGATCTACCGCGCCATGACGCTGCTCGTCGTGGCCTCGCCGTGCGCGCTCGTCATCGCGACGCCGGCCACGATCCTGTCGGCGATCGCCAACGCGGCGCGCAACGGCATCCTGTTCAAGGGCGGCCGGTACATCGAGGCTCTCGGGCGCGTGAAGGCCGTGGCGTTCGACAAGACCGGCACGCTCACGCGCGGCCGCTTCGAGGTGACCGACGTCGTCGCGCTGGGAGGCGCCAGCGAGGACCAGCTGCTCGCCATCGCCGCCGCCGCCGAGAAACGCTCGCCCCATCCGCTCGCGCAGGCCGTGGTGCGCGCGGCCGAGGCCCGTCGCGTGGCGTTCGAACCCGCCGAGCAGATGGTGAACCACCTCGGCAAGGGCCTCGTGGCGACGCACCGCGGCGCCACGACCGAGATCGGAACTCCCGAGCTGTTCGCGGCCCTCGGCGTCGCGCCGCCGGCCGAGGCGGTCGAGCGCGTGCGCGCGTTCGCGCACGAGGCGAAGACGGCGATGATCGTCCGGCGCGGCGAAGCGTGGGGCGTGATCGCGGCCGCCGACGCGCTGCGCCCGACCGCCGCCGCGGTCGTGAAGGACCTGCGATCGCTGGGCGTCGCGCACGTCGCGATGATCTCGGGCGACAGCACCCAGACGGTCGAGGCGATCGCCGAGCGCACGGGCGTGGACGAGAAGTTCGGGCAGCTCCTGCCCGAGGACAAGGTGCGCGTGGTGGGCGAGCTCGAGTCGCGCCACGGCTCGGTCGCCATGCTCGGCGACGGCGTCAACGACGCGCCGGCGCTCGCGCGCGCCTCGGTGGGCATCGCGATGGGCGGCATCGGCAGCGACGCGGCCATGGAGAGCGCCGACGTCGTGCTCATGGCCGACGACCTCACGGCGCTGCCCTACGCCATGCGGCTCACGCAGCGCGCCAACCGCGTCGTGGCGCAGAACCTGGTCATCGCGACCGGCGTGATGGTGATGCTCGTCGTGTGGGTGTTCGCCGGGCAGTGGCTGCCGATGGGCCCGCTCAAGCTGCCGGTCGCGGTCTCCGGGCACGAGGGCAGTACGGTCGTCGTCATCCTGAACGGCCTGCGGCTGCTGGGGGGCACGCGCGTCCGCGCGGCCTGAACCGCGCCGCCCCGGGTCAGTCGAGCTTCGTCACGACGACGTTGTCGTAGTACACGGTGCACTGGCCCACGCCGCCCGTGTACGCCGCCAGCGCGATGCGGCCGGCGGTCCGCCGCGTGTCGGTGCGGTCGATCTTCAGCTCGCCGTTCACGAACACGCGGTAGCGGTCGCTCCGCGCCTCGACGCGCACGTGGTTCCAGGTCGCGTTCGCGTTCGTCACGCGCGCCTTCCCCATGGGCCACTGGCGCAGGTAGGCGACGATGTCCTGGTAGGTGCCGCCGCGCAGGTCGACCGCGAAGCCCTCGTCCTCCGAGACGCGGACCGCGGCGCCCTTGTCCACGCCGCGCATCCCGCACACGTCGAAGTCGAGCGCGTAGTCGGTCCACCCGGTGTCGCCCGCGTACAGGAAAGCCCGCGCCTGCTTGCGGTCGGGCAGGTCGGCGCGCAGCACGTGATGCCACACCGACCATGCCCCGGTCGTGTCCGGCGCCCAGCCCGAGAGGTCGCCCGAGAAGTCGTCGTGGAAGAGCACGCCGGTGCCGGGGAGGTTCAGCCGGGGCGGGGACGGCGGCAGCGCGTACCGCGTGGGATCGGCCGCGCCCGTGAGCAGCAGGGCGAGCGCGGGCACGACGAGTCGCAGGCGAAGCGGTCGCATGGGGCGGACGAGGCCTCCCGGGATCGTGTTCCCTCGTTCCGACGGGTTATCGGCGGCCCGACGGGTGCGACCTAAGCGCGTCGGCGGCCCCGGCGCAAGCCGCCTCGGGGAGGCGGCGCACCGGGCGGGCGTCAGAAGCGGCGGTTGAGGCTGGCCTGGACCTGCTTCGTCTCGCCGGAGCTGCCGCCGTAGTCGCGCTCGTAGCCGGCGCCGAAGTACCAGTAGCGGCCGATCGTCAGGTCGCTGTCGATGCTGGTCCAGTGCTCCTGGTCGTCGATGAAGTACTGCGGGTTCTTCGTCGACCGGATGCCCGAGGTGACGTCCAGGCGCAGCACGCGGAACGGCTCGATACCGCCGCCGAACGACTGCAGCTGGCTCAGCTGCTGGCTGTCCGAGAAGCGCGAGTAGCGCCCGCGCACCGAGAGGTTGAACAGGCCCAGCCGCCACACCTCACCGTGGAGGGACCACGACTCGGATTGTCCGCCGCCGTTGTTCGTGCGCGTGTCGCCGCCGATGCGGGCGTGCCCGAACAGCGAGAGCTGGCCGCCGACCCAGGCGCCCTGGCGGAACGCGTCGTCGAACTCGGTCTCGGGCGTGAGGCGGTCGCGGTACAGGCGCACGTTGCGCCGGTTGTCGTAGCCGCCGCTCAGCGCGAACCACGAAACGAGCGGCACGTTGGCGCTCGCGAACGTGCTGGACGGCGTCAGCAGCGGCTCGCCGTTCGCGCGCTTCCAGCTGCGGTTGAGGTCGATCTCCTGCGTGAGCGACGCGGTGAGGCCCTTCGAGAACCAGAAGCCCTGGAAGAATCCGAAGTCGCGGTTCGGGTGACCGTGGTCGAGGCTCGTCACGCCACCCACGGCGACCGACCAGCGCTCGATCGCGCGGGGCGACTGGTGGAACTCGAAGTAGGCCCCGGTCTCGACGATGTCGGACGAGAAGGAGTAGCGGTCGGCGTCCGGCTGCGTCCCGCCGAACAGCCCGAACGAGTGCGAGTCGTCGGTCAGCTCGAGCAGCGCGCCGTCGAACAGGCTGACGGACGTGAGGATCGCCGAGGTCTGCCGACCGAGCACCAGGCGCTTGCCCGGATCGGCGCCGCGCATCGTGAGTGACGCGCGATAGACGCGGCCCAGGTTCTCGGTCGTCGGGTCGGAGCCCGAGAAGTTGCGCGTCGTGCGCCGGGTGCGCATGTCGAACGCCAGGTCGGTCCGGCCGCCGTTCAGGTTGGTGCCGTCGACGCGGAACATGAGCGAGGGCTGCTTGAAGCTGCCGCCGTCGGAGCTCTCGACCGACAGCCAGCCGGCGCCGATCCGGCCGCGCAGGCGCGAGCGGTTCGCGCCCGTGCGCTGCGGCCGGGGGCGCGTGGCCATCGGCGCGGCGCCGGCGGCACCGCGAACGGCCGCCGCGGTGGTGTCCGGCGCCGGCGGGGGCGCGGCCGTGTACTGCACCTGGTCCCCGACCGCGACCGGGGCCTTCGTCCACAGCGTGTCGCACGCCGCGCGGTGCGAGGACGCGAACGTCACGCGCACGCGCGCGATCTCCCTGCCGGCACGGAGCACGCACAGCGTGTCGCCCGCCTTCAGGCCCTCGATCGAGCCCGCGTCCACGTAGACGCTGCCACCCGAGAGGTAGCTCACGGGCGCGGCGGCCGTCGCGGCGGCGGCCGGACGGGCCGCCACCGACGACAGCAGGAGGAAGACGAGGGGAACGAGTGCGACTCCGCGTCGGATCAACCGGCTCTCCCGGTCGGATGACAGCTGTAGCACTGCGCGCTGTTGCCCGCGCCCTGCACGTAGTTCCGCACGCCGGTGTGGTCGCGGTCCACGCTGCTGACGTTGTGGCACGCGCCGTAGCACGCGAACTGGGCGTAGTTCGTGGGGCTCGTGTGGCAATCGCTGCACGCGTCCCACTTGCCCTTGTGCCGGCCCGAGTAGATCGGGAACCACGGGCCGTCGTGGTCGAACGTGGCCCCGGCCCACTGCGTGGTCGTGTGGCACGTCGCGCACGCGCTGGCGGCGAAGCCCGACGCGGCATGGTCGGGCGACGCGCCGTTGTAGTCCGTCATGTGGCAGCCCTGGCAGTCCTTCGAGGTGCCGGCGTAGACGCCGCCCACGTGGCAGCTGGCGCAGGCCGTCGTCGTGTGCGCGCCGGTGAGCGGGAACGCGGTGTTGTTGTGGTTGAAGTTCGCGTTGTCCCACGACGTGGTCGTGTGGCAGGTCGCGCACTGCGCCGGCGGGAAGCTGGTCGCCGTGTGCTTCGGCGAGGCGCCCGTGTAGTCGCTCTGGTGGCAGCTGTAGCAGTCGGTCGGCTTGCCGTTGTAGACGCCGTCCGAATGGCAGTCGTTGCAGCTCACGGTGCGGTGGGCGCCGGTGAGCGGGAACGAGGTCGTGTTGTGGTCGAACGTCGCGCCCGCCCACTGGACCGTGGTGTGGCACGACGCGCACGCGCTGGCCGCGAAGCCCGCCGAGAGGTGGTTGGGCGTCGCCGCGTTGTACTGCGTCATGTGGCAGCCCTGGCACTCCTTCGACGTGCCGGCGTAGACGCCGCCCACGTGGCAGCTCGCGCAGGCCGTGGTGGTGTGCGCGCCGGTGAGCGGGAACGCCGTGTTGCTGTGGTTGAAGTTCGCGCCGTCCCACGACGTCGTGTTGTGGCAGGTCGCGCACTGCGCCGGCGGGAAGCTGCCGGCCGTGTGCTGCGGCGAGGCGCCCGAGTAGTCGCCCTGGTGGCAGCTGTAGCAGTCGGTCGGCTTGCCGTTGTAGACGCCGTCCGAATGGCAGCTGTTGCAGGTGGCGCCGCGGTGGGCGCCGGTGAGCGGGAACGACGTCGTGTTGTGGTCGAACGTCGCCCCGGCCCACTGGACCGTGGTGTGGCACGACGCGCACGCGTTGGCCGCGAAGCCGGCCGCCGGGTGCGGCGGCGTGGCCGCGTTGTACTGCGTCATGTGGCAGCCCTGGCACTCCTTCGCCGTGCCGGCGTAGACGCCGCCCACGTGGCAGCTCGCACAGGCCGTGGTGGTGTGCGCGCCGGTCAGCGGGAAGGCCGTGTTGCTGTGGTTGAAGATCGCCCCCGACCACGACGTCGTGGTGTGGCAGGTGGCGCACTGGGCGGGCGGGAAGCTGCCGGCCGTGTGCTGCGGCGAGGCGCCCGTGTAGTCGGTGGTGTGGCAGCTGTAGCAGGCGGTCGCCTTGCCCTTGTAGACGCCGTCGGAGTGGCAGCCGCTGCAGGCGGCGGTGCGGTGGGCGCCGGTGAGCGGGAACGAGGTGGTGTTGTGGTCGAACGTCGCGCCCGCCCACTGCGTCGTGTTGTGGCAGGAGGCGCAGGCGCTGGCCGCGAAACCGGCCGCCGGGTGCGGCGGCGTGGCGGCGTCGTACTGCGTCTGGTGACACGAGGCGCAGTCGCGGGGCGTGCCCGCGAAGCGGCCGTTCGTGTGGCACGAGGCGCACGCGGTGGTGCGGTGGCTGCCGGTCAGCGGGAAGCCGGTCGCGTCGTGGTCGAACTTCGCGCCGGACCAGGAGACCGTCGTGTGACAGGTCTGGCACTCGAGCGGATAGTGCCCGGCCACGTGGTCGGGCTCCTTCACCGACTGGTACTGCGCCATGTGGCAGTCCTGGCACTGCGCCCGGGTGCCGACGAACTGCATCTGGCCCTGCGCGGCCGGCTTGTGGCAGCTCTCGCAGTCGAGGGCCGCGTGCCCGCCGGTGAGCGGGAAGCGGGTGAGCTGGTGCGCGCGCACCATGGGCCCGCGGTCCACGAAGCTGCGGTCGCCGTGGCAGCGCGCGCACTCCGTGCCCATCTCGCCGCGGTGCGGGTCCTTGTGGCACGTCACGCACTGCGCGGGCGCCGCGGCGAACTCGAGCGTGCCGTGGCAGGACGTGCACGCGGTGGCGGCGTGCGCCCCGGCGAGCTTGAACCCGTACTTGCCGTGGTCGAACGACGACTTGATCTTCGCGATCTTCCACGTGCTGGCCGTGTGGCAGGTCGAGCACTCTTCCTTGAGCTTGCCGTGCGGGCTCTCGACCTTCGGCTTCACGGCCGCGAACGCGGACGCGAAGGCCAGCCCGAGCGCGAGCAGCACCGCGAGCGGACCGGCGAGACGGCGCAGGTTCGGTCGATCAGGAACGGGACGCATGGGACGCCTCCGGGAGGGAACGGTCGGGCGTGCCGTGCACCGGGGGGTGCGACGGGACCAGCGAGGACTTTCGTGGGGTCGCGAGGGAGTCGGGGACGCCCGCGAGGTGGCACGCCTCGCAGCGCGTCTCCAGCGGACGATACACGGTGAAGGGCCTGCCGTCGGCACCCGTTTGCGCGGGGTGGCAGCCGGCGCACGGCGTCGTGCGGTGCGCGCCCTCGAGCTTGTAGCGCGAGTCGCGATCGTGGTCGAAGCGCGACGCAGGCACGTAGGCCATCTGGTCGTGGCAGCCGTCGCAGGCGCCCTTGTCCTTGCGGTGCGCGAACTGCTCGCCGTGCGGGCTCTTGTGGCAGTCCGCGCAGGCGCGCTTCGGGATCTCGAACGTGAGCGGGCGCATCTTCGCGGCGAAGGCGGCGAGCGAGTGCTCGGCGGGCGCGGCCTTCAGCTCCTGGTGGCACGCCACGCACGGCACCGCGACGTGGGCGCCCTCGAGCTTGAAGGTCGACGTCTCGTGCAGCTTCGCGTCGTAGCGCGACGGCCGCCATGCCTCGAGCGCGTGGCAGGCGCGGCAGTCGTCGGCCTTCGCGCGCGCGCCGCCCGGGCGGAATCGGCCCGCGTGCGGGTCCGCGTGGCAGTCGACGCACGCCGAGCGCTTCGGGCGCAGGACGACGAGCGCCTTGCCGAGCGCCTTGAGGTTCACCGGCGTCGATTCGGCCTTCGTGTGGCAGCCTTCGCAGGCGGCCCGCGCGTGCGCGGCTTCGAGCGGGTACGCGCTCTTCGCGTGGTCCGCGACCGAGTACGTGGGCGGCTTCCAGCCGGCCACGTCGTGGCAGGCCGCGCAGTCCGCCGGCTTGCCCAGCAGCGTCGCCGTGCCCGCGTGCGGGTCGGTGTGGCAGTCCAGGCAGCGCGCGAACTTCGGCTTGTCGCTGCCGGGCACCTTCGGGTCGTGGCACTTCTGGCAGGCCACCTTCGCGTGCTTCCCGCGCAACGGGTAGCGCGTCTGGTCGTGGTCGAAGCCCTCGCGGTTGATCGAGTGCCAGTCGGACGTGTTGTGGCACTTCGCGCACGCGCCCTTGAAGCGGCCCGAGTGCGGATCCTTGTGGCAGCTCACGCAGTCGGCGTGCGGCAGCGGCTTCCACTCGGGCAGCGGCTGGCCCTGCGCGTCGCGCGCCTTCACGAACTGCGGCGCCGCGTGGCACTTCAGGCACTCGACCTTCTCGTGCTTGCCCGTGAGCGGGAACTTCGACTTCGCGTGGTCGAAGCCCGGGGCGGGCTTCCACTCGTCCTGGCCGTGGCAGCTCTTGCAGTCCTTGCCCAGCTGGCCGCGGTGCACGTCCTTGTGGCAGTCCGCGCAGGCGGTCTGCAGCCCCATCCAGCTCTTCGCGCGGTCCTTCTTCTGGATGAGCGCGGCCGCCGGCGACTTCTGCAGCGCCGGCGTGTGGCACTTGGCGCACTCGAGTTTCGCGTGCTTGCCCTCGAGGCGGAACCCCGCGCGCAGGTGGTCGAACTTCTCGGGCGAGCCCTCGTCCCAGGCGACCAGCGCGAAGTCGCGCCCGCCGTGGTCCGGGTGGCACGACGCGCAGTTCTTGTCGAGGAAGGTGGCGTGCAGGCCGCGTTTCCCGGTCCGCATCATGGCCACCTCCTTGTGGCAGGCGAGGCACTTCTCGTCCATGCCGGCCTTCGAGCCGCGCGGCCCGTGGCACTTGAGGCAGTTCGTGGTCCCCTCGAGATCGGCGTGGGCCGCCGCGAGCGGCCCCGGAGAGACCTGGGCGAACGCGCGACCGGGACCGAGGCCGAGGGCCAGGGTCCCGAGGAGCAGGAGCAGAGTTCGAACGGCGCGCGCACGTCGCGTCATCCCTTGCCCGCGCCGGCTTCCTGCTCGATCGCCAGCTCCTTCTTGACGATGTTCACGCCGATGCGCTGGAGGAAGGGGTACGGGGCCTCGCCGCCGATCCGGACGACGACGCCGTCGTTCGGCAGCAGCCGCAGCGTGCCTTCGTGCTCCAGCACGACGACGTCGCGGCGGATCTCCTTCACCTGGCTGCCGAGCAGCAGCTCGACCTTGCCGGCCTTCACGGCCGCGTCGATCTTCTCGCGGTTGCGCTCCTTCACGCGGCCGAACTCGCTGCCGCGATACGAGAGCGTCACCGTCGTGCCCTCCTGGTTGGCCAGGCCCAGCGCGGATTCCACCGCGCTGTCGCCACCGCCCACGACCAGCATGCGCTGGCCGGCGAAGGCCTCCATCTCGACGATGTCGTAGAGGACCTTGTCCAGTTCCTCGCCGGGGACGCCCAGGCGGCGCGGGGTGCCGCGCCGGCCCATCGCGAGGACGACGCGCCGGCCGCGGAACGCGCGGTCGCCGCACGTCAGGCGGAACGCGCCGTCGACGTGCTCGATCTTCTCGACGCGGGTGTGGGCCGTGATCCTGAGCCCGGTCTTGGCGATGACCGTCTGCCACACCTCGAGCAGCGCCTCTTTCGAGGCGTCCGACACCCACAGCTCGCCGTACACCGGGACGCGCAGCGGCTCGGCGAAGAGCAGCTTCTTGCGCGGGTACTTCGAAATCGTGTCGGCGAGCGTGCCCTGCTCGAGGATCAGGTAACGCAGGCCCTGGTGCATCGCCTCGAGGCCGGCCGAGAGCCCGGCGGGCCCGGCGCCGACGACCACGACGTCGTACACGCCGCCCGCGGTGTTGCCGCGGAACGGATCCTTGGCCAGCGAGTGCGCCGCGCTCTCCATGGCGAGGCGGCCCTCGTTCACCGCGTTCTTGATGAGCCCGCGGCCGCCCAGCTCGCCCGCGACGTACAGCCCGGGGACGGAGGCGGACTCGAAGCGCGTGTTCAGGTCGGGCACCTCGACGGTCTGCACCGCCTCGCCCGACGTGACGACGATGCCGTTCACCGGGCACGCGGCCGCACAGGTGCCGTGGCCCTTGCACGCGTCGAGGTTCACCTTGGCGATCTTGTTGACCATCGCGATGGCGCCCGGCTCCGGGCAGGCGGCGACGCAGGTGCCGCAGCCGACGCACTTGTCGGCCATCACGATCGCGTGCAGCGGGCCGCCGTCGGACTTCTTCTCGCCGGTCACGACTTTGGCGGTGAGCACTTCGAACGCCTGCAGCGGGGCCTTGCAGCCGGGGCACCATTGCTGGCCCTCGGCGAGCTTCGTCCCGCAGCGCGGGCACGGCTTCGTGCTCGCGGCGGCCGGGCGCCCGCTCTTGCGGACGTGCTGGACCACGAACAGGCCCGTCAGGAGGACGAAGCCCAGGGTCGTGTACAGCGCGGACAACCTAGCGTCCCCCCGAGAACCCGACGCCGCCGATCGTCATCGCGACGACGACGTGCACCACCACGGCGACGAACGCCGTGATGGCGAACGGCCGGTGGGCGACGTGCCAGTAGCCGAACACGCGCCGCGTGGCCTCGAGCATGCGCACCTGCTGGGCGAGCGACAGCTCGCGGCGGGCGAGCTTCATGGTCTCGGACAGCTCGCGGCCCGTGAGCGGCGTGCGCCCCGGGCGCGGGCGCGCCAGTTCGCGCTTCAGCTCGCGCATCGTGCGGTGGCGGCGCACGTCGTCCTGGAACATGCGGATGAAGGTGCGCAGGGGGTCGAGTCCCTCGTAGGGGCGCGTGTCGACGGCCAGGCGGCGCTCGACGTCGGCGGGCACCAGGCCCGAGGCCGCGGCGATGTTCGTGATGAGCGCACGGCGCTCGCCCGCCACGTCCTCCATGGTCATCTCGAGTCCGTTCCGGCTGCGGGGGATGTGGACGTACAGGTATCGGCCGACGATGCCCGAGAGCGAGACCACGAACATCGACAGGTAGCCGAGCCCGATGAGGCCGTCGAACCGCCAGCCGGCGTGCACGGCCGCCAGCACCGGGACGGCGAGGCCGGCCACGATGTGCACCCGCATCCAGTTGCCGACCGCACCCGTCCAGGCCAGCGCCTTGACCTTCTTGCGCAGCGGGTAGAGCCACAGGAACAGGAAGAACGCGAACGCCGCGACGCCGAGGCCGAGGCCCACCGGGCCCGACGGCTTGAGCAGCGCGTGCAGCGGATGGCGCAGGCGCACACCCAGCGGCGCGTCGTAGTAGCTCCAGCCGATCGCGGTGACGAGGAGCGGCAGGCCGACGAGCACGGCCGTCGCCCACAGGTCGGGAGCCGGCCCGCGCCGGGCCGCACTGGCTTTCCGGGCAGGGGCCACCCCGGGTCCCGCCGGGGATGCCGGGGGGACCACCTGGAGCGCAGGCCGGGGGGTACCGGGCGCGCCGGGCTTATCGGTGCTGGGATTTGCACGCATGGCGGAAGAAGCGGATTGCACTTTGCGCCTCGAAGGAATCCGGTCGGTACGGAGTGACAACGTTGTGGGGAGATCGTGTCCGAGTCCGCGACCAGAGGCGCAAGAGCGATGCCCGGAACGGGCGTCTGCCCGACATATACACGCAAGGGGGGGAGCTGGTTCACGCCAATTCCTGGCCGAAATGCGGAGCCACGTGTTTTCACGCAGTTTCGGCGATCTTCCGGCCTCCGGGGCAGGCCCGGACCCGGTTCCCGGCGCCCCGGGACCCGCCCCGTCCGGCGCCGGCCCAGGGCCGGGAGCGGAGTATCCGGACGCCAGGGGCGCCGGGGGCGCGGGCGCCGACGCTCAAGACTCGCCGGGCGGCGGCGACACTCTTGCCGGCTCCTTCCCCGATCGGCGTCGTCCCCCCCGGGGCCGCGCCCGAACCCCGAACGTGGAGAACCCGCCGGATGTCGAGCCTCCCGGAACGCACGACCCGGTCCGGCACCGATCCGGCCGGGGCGCGATCGCCGTTGCCGCTGCTCCTCGTGGCGACGGGGCTCGCCGCGGCCGCGCTCGTCGCGGTGCTCGAGGCATCCGGTTCCGTCCGCGGTGCCGCGCGGGTGCTGCTCGAGGCGATCGCGCTGCCCGCGTTCTGTGCGCCGTGGTTCGCATGGGGCATCCTGCGCCCGTACCGGCGCCGCATCGCCGGGCAGTTCGCGCCCGCCCGCGAGGTGAACCGCGCGCTGGACTCGGGCGAGGCGCGCCAGCGGGCCGTGTCGCCTGCGGCTCCGGACCCGATCCGGGTCGTGGACGTGCGCGACGTGAGCCCG